>CAZWGG010000123.1:0-10616 GCA_964633305.1 uncultured Bacteroidales bacterium | reverse complement strand
GTTTTCTTATCAAAGACTTTAAAAAATAGGAGTTTTCTGGCAGGCACTAATTAGTCATTTTAAAGAATAGTATGAAATATTTTGTACTTCCTTTTTTAACAATTGAAACATTTATACTGTAATTCCTTCATAACCACTTTTAATAATGGTTGAAATCATTTTGAACCGTTCATTAGCCTTTACTAAATTAGAAGTATGAGCAGGAATTATGATACCATCGCCGGCTTCAAGGAAATTTGATTCTTCATCGATCACTACTACGGCCTTACCTTCAATAACCTGAATAAAAGTATCAAACGGAGAAATTTTTTCGGCCAATGCTTCACCGGTGTCAATGGCAACAACACTTATGTTTCCCGTAGTTTTTCGGATAATGGTTTTGGACACCACGGAATTATGAACATAATCAATTATTTCGATCAGAATATGTGTTTTCGATTTCTCCAGTTCATTTGTTTGCATGTGTCTGCTATATAAGCTAATTGCATTAAAGGTAATTTAGTTGACTTATACATGTGTTATACAATTGATATTATAATTTACATCATTCACACATTTTCGGGTTTTTACCTTCTTTTCATTGACAGAAACTGAGTGAAGAGGGTTTATGAATTCCTCTTGAACCTTTAGAAGCTATATAAAGGAGTGCCCGTTGCACAGATACATAATAATGCTGCCCTTGCCTGTAGGATGAAGTATCAAAGCTCGTCAGTTGTTACAAATTTTCAAGTGTACTGCGACGTTTATTTTTGAGTTGTTTAAAGTGTGAAGGGGTTAGTCCTGTGAATTTTTTGAATTGATTAGACAGGTGGGCAACACTGCTATAATGCATTTTGAAAGCTATTTCAGTAAGATTAAGCTCGTCATATACAATCAGTTCTTTTACCCTTTCAATTTTATGGGTTAAATAGAACTTTTCAATGGTAATACCTTTTATTTCCGAAAAAAGATTGGACATGTAAGTATAATCGTATTCAAGTTTTTTGCTTAAGTAATTTGAAAGGTTAACTTTTATTTGTTCGTCTGTATAATGCACCAATTCAATAATAGCTCCTTTTATTTTCTCAACCAGGATGCTTTTTTTATTGTCCATCAGTTGCAGTCCCGATTTTCTTAATGCAATATCCAGTTGCTCCAATTGTTCCGGTGATATATCCTCAATTATGTTCGCTTCTCCAATTTTAACATCAATAAAATTCAATCCAAGTTTTTCAAGTTCACTCTTTACAACTATCTGGCAGCGTATACAGACCATATTTTTGATGTATATTTTCACTAAAAAATTTATGGATTAAATAGACAATAAAGTTATAATATATTTGGAATTTAAAAAAATTAAACAAGGACATCATTTGTTTCAACAATAATAGGGCAAAGCCCGGGGCAAAAAAAATGATTATGACATTTTAGTAAATGGTTTCAGGATTTGAAATAAAGAAGGAATTAAGCCAGGAGCAAGGGAGCGCATTTAAAGATATGGCATTGCTAAAATAGTATAGATAAATCATAATTCCATTTAAACATTAAAAGTTTTACAGAATGCACAAGCATATAAGCGGCCTTTGTATAGCATTTCGTTTTGAGAATTGTAACATTGCTAACTCCTAGGATTCGTCCAATAGACCGGAACCCTGAGCCTTCAAGATATAAAATAAGGGCGTCCCGTTTCAGTTTGTTGGGTTTGCCAACTTGCTCTACAGTGAAACGAAAATTATATTCCTTGCACCTGTACCGCTGTTTCTTTTTAACTATACCATCTTTGCGGAAATTTTCTGATTTGCATTTTGGGCATTGTTTCATTTGCTAGTATTGAATTTCACAATAACACAAATATACAAAAACTATACTTAATTAGCAATACCCTTTTGTTTTACTCGATTACATAAATTGTTAATTCCTTTTTTTAAGGAGTAAATCATTCATCTCCTCTACCTTGTAGTCTTTCTCTGCATATTCATTTACTGAAGGCACTTCTAGAAGATATTTGTTGCTAGTTATAAGCTTTTCATGACAACAGGAAATAACGAAAATCTCCATGACTGAATGAATAATTTTCAAGGTCAAAATAAATATCAGGCATCCGAATTCTACTATTTCGAATGCCTGATAAAGAATTTTGTTCAGCACAAAATTCTATAATGTTATTGTTTTATTATTCGTTTAATCATAACATTATTGTTAGATATTATTTTTACGATGTAAATTCCTGAATTGAAATCATTTATATCAAAACTAACTTTGTTCTCTGAAGTAGATATTGACTTAATAATTACACCACCTATATTTACGATTTGTATTCCTACTTCCTGATCAAGTGTTTTGTTAAATTCAATATTTATCATGGCTTTTGTTGGATTTGGAAAGATTTTAAC
This sequence comes from uncultured Bacteroidales bacterium, assembly GCA_964633305.1. GTDB lineage: Bacteria > Bacteroidota > Bacteroidia > Bacteroidales > UBA10428 > CAZWGG01. Next base: position 8,244 of record CAZWGG010000123.1, on the reverse strand, counting down.
ATCATTAATAATCCCAGGATTTTCAATATCAATAATTTTACCTTTGTCATTCAAATTATCTGCAAGATTATCTTGATTATATGTAATTATATTATCATTAACTTTTGTACTTTTTAAGGCAGAAGTACAACCATCTAGATCGGCAAGAAAATAAGAACCTGCATAAACCCTGAAGCCTGCGCTCAATTTCACTCTTGTGTTGGCCCCGTAATGTACATTTGCTCCTCCTGAAATTATATTAGTTGCTGTAATTGAATTAGAAGCAAGGTATCCATGAGTCCCTCCGCTTATATTGGTTGTGAGGGTTAAATATTCCGGACAAATCAAACCATCTAAAGTCAAATTACTTCCTAATCCAGAAGGTTGGGAATCATATTGTGGATATTCAGACTGGGTATCATGTGCTTCGGCATAATTAAATGCTTCTTGCATGGTAACATTTCCATCGTTATCAGTATCAGCATCTACAGGAGTTCCATCAGGTTCTTGTCCTGTTACTGCAGCAGTCCAGTGAAACACAAACTCGTTATAGGTATAGTCGGGAGGCATGGCCCAAGAAGATTCGTCGTATCTGCAAGCAGTAGCTATAACTCTATCTGTTGCTGCCAAATCGTCTACAAAACCGCCGCTATGGCATTGTTCCATAACAACATTAATTTCACCTGCATTTACTTTGTTGACCTCAGTTGCAAATTCATCGTCCTTCATTGTTTCATTCCATAAGTTAATATATACATCTTGACCGCTTTCTTGTCCACCATGGTCGGTTGTAAAAATGAATAAAAAATCATCCTGGGTAAGCATACCTGAAAGAGTATTGAATACCGATGTAATATTTGACTTTGTAGCCGAGTAACCAATATCGTTGTCACCATCACCATCTAGGTCGAGAGGAGATGAATCATAACTCCAGTCATAAAGATGCCTGTCGTTTCCAGGATTAGTTCCATCTGATATTAAAACGTAAATATGACTATCAAGATATCCATACACATTTACCAGGGAAGTATAAATGGACGCACAATCATTCCAATATCTAACCCAATTATTATATGCATCGGCTCCGCCACTTATAATAACAGCATAATTATTCGAGGGATCATTATTATTAGTGAACATCCGTGTAGTATAATTTTGTGGATTAAACAAGTTTGCCTTATTAATTTGAACCTCAACAGCTTTTAGAATATCCATATCTTCAAGATTTGCAGGAGGATTTTTTTCATTTACTATTTTTATATCTCCTGTATAAATATTAACAAAGACAAATCTACAAGGGTGTGACCAGTTAGCAAAAGGGTGATCATCTATAAAGAAAAACCAGCATTCCTGGAAAGGGACTGAGACTATTTCCTTATTTATTTTCTCAATTTTATCTCCTTTAAAACAGGTATTCTTAGCAACTAAAACATTTATATTATTGATGTTACTATTTAAAACATTTTTTAAAACCAAATTATATGCGGTGTTACGTGTTAGTTTATCCGTTTGAGAATTTACCGGAAAAATGATAAAGGAGATAAAACAAAAAATTAATGTATTTTTAATTCTTTTCATAATATTATTTATTTAATTTTTTCAACGATTTGTTTTTTAGACCTATCCATATATAAGGTATAATTGTTTTACTCTTTTATAGCAGCCTCTCGTTGAATTCTTCAGTTTCACCTTTTTTTAAGACTGGAATTTTCCGATTCCAATGCTTCGATCCTTTTATTTTGCTCAATCACATAAAGAGTAAGCTCTTCGATTTTCCTTAACAACAAATCATCCATTTCCCCCAGGCTATACCCATTATCCTGAAATTCTTTGGCGGAAGGCACTTCAGGTAAATGTTTATTAACCTTAACATATTCAGACAATTCTATAAGATCCATTAAATTATAGTCTTCCTTGAAAACATAATCCGAACATGGTCCTGATTTAATTTCTATTTCTGTAGCCTGAATTTTTCCATTAACATTTAATCTTCCTGAGGAACCACCACACCCTATACTTACGGAATTAGAAGTCAGTTTCATTATCGCAGGAGTCGGACCAACGTTAAAAATCATATATCCACTGCCATCATTCTGTATACTATTATAATAACTGCTTGCATCTTTAAATGTAATTCTTCCATCTACATAGATATTGCCAATAACATTTAATTTTGCCTGGGGTAAATTAGTACCAATACCTACATTTCCATTAGAATTTAATACTGTTATTCTATTTGTACCATTAGTTTGCAAATAAAGATTATCTGAACTATATGAGCTAAATGCCCCACCAATTGACCATACAGGTTTATTAAATATGAATTTAGGCCTGTCAGAATAAATATGTGCCCAACCTGAATTAGCAGGCCCAATATCAATATATCCGTCATCTCCTGAAAATCTGGCTTTCCATGAATTAGCCGGCGCTTCAACATGTAATTTATATGTAGGATTACTGATGCCAATTCCTACTTTATCGAATGTGTACACTATCGAAGATCCATTTGTTGACCATTGTGAATATCCCATGTTTGAACATAAAAAAATACCCATGCAAATTGATGCAATTTGTAAAAAAGTAAAGGTTTTTCTTTTCATTTTAATAAGGTTTAATATTATGCCTACTCTATTTAAGCCCTCTTTCGCTTCGTTCAAAATGAAGCTACAAAGAACGTAGCTTTTCGGCCTCCGCTTTTTATAATGTTTTAATTATTTGAAGATTAAATTCATTTTTTATTGTAATTTTATAGAAATAAATATACTATAAAACATAAGTCATAGTCAATTGACTATTGTTTAAAAACATGTACTATTGTTCGTTTTTAGGTAGAGGGAAGACTTAGAAATACATTGAGTAGAAAGTGAAATAAATCCACTTGTTGGTTTCTTTGTAAGGTAGTTGTGGGTTTATGAGACTTACGGATTTTAATATACAACCTCTTCGATTTAAATCAAATAAGAATAGTACTCCTGATAAAATTCATTGATAAATTAATGATAAAGAAGCCTCATACCGATCAGAAAAGGCCGGATATTTTTATTACAATTTCACGTGAATTTCTCATTTCCCTTTCTTATATAAAAGCTACAATTATAAATCTAATACAAAAGGAAAACAGCCAAGATAAAATTAAACAATACCAGTTAATATATAAACAGGCACTTAAACTAAATAAGTTAATTGCCCAATTACTGGATTCCAGAGAAAGCAATTGTGATAAACCAGTATCTGAATTTCAATATCCCGGTCCTGAGAATAGAACATTTTTTAATAACAGAAATGAGCGACCGGAAATTGACACGGAAAATTATATAGTTAACTCTTTTCATATCGATGAGGTTAAAAGCTTTATAAAAAATTTGAATATATCCCAACTAAAACTGAAGAATAAGATCACCAATGAAACTAAACCAGGTAAACTTCTTGTGTCGCATATAAGAGATAAAGAGTTTTTAAGAAGAGCATTTGCTATAGTTGAAAAAAACCTATCTAATCCATGTTTTCACGTTTCGGAATTTATCGATAAAATGGGCATGAGCCGTTCAATTATTCACAAAAAGCTAAAATCTTTTACTAATCAAAGTACCAGTGAGTTTATTTTATCTATCAGATTAAGCAGAGCCCTGCATTTATTAAACAAGGGCGATAAAACAATAACCGAAATTAGTTATGAAGTAGGATTTAATGATTATGCTTATTTTTATAAATGTTTTAAAAAACTTTTTGGCAAAACACCCAAAGAATATTTTAAGGACAGCCTTTATTAAAAATAAAGGTGAAATAGTTGCAATCAAAAATGGACATATTGCAGACAAAGAAGAAGCATATAGGTTAGATAATGAGATTGGAGATTTTAGTCTTCAGATTTCTGATGAATTTTATATCTGTGCAAAAACAAAAGAAAAAATAAGTGATAAATGTAGAAAAATTTCAATTTTGAAATTTTTTGATTAATTTGCATCACTCTATTTAAAATTTATATTATGAAACATATCAATTATACTTTTGCCGTACCATTTAAAAATGTAATAAATATAGTATTAATCGCATGTTTATTCATGCTATACGCGTGTTCACAAAAACCTGCCGGCATGGTAAAGGTAAACATGGTAGATGATTATCCTGCTTTTAGCATAACAAACCCTTGGGGAAATGATATAGTTATTCAGCCTGCATCTTCTGTTATTGGAAGTATTGGCTATAAAAAAGATGGTGAAGTTAATTGGATAAAAGGAATGCCTGAAAAAAGCAATGTTGCTGAAGGAGAAGTCTTTGCTTGGAAAACTGATGACGGTTCATCGGTTATACTGCAGGTAAACACGGAAAATGAGGATATAAGTTTTTCTTTATCCATGAAAGAAGGAGACAACAAGGAAGATGTTACTAAATGGTTCATTAATATAAAGGCAGAAGAAAAAGAGTATTTTACAGGTATCTTTGAAAGAGTGGTGGACGGTCATCAAAAACAAACGTGGCAAGATGGTATTACAACCGCCTTGAATATTAGGGGAGAAAATATAGAAATGAAATTGAAACCAACTGTCTCGGCCTATGCCCCTTTTTATATTTCATCTAACAACTATGGTTTTTTTGTAAAAGGAACGTGGCCGGGCGTATTTGATTTTTGCAAAGAACAGCCAAATGCTGTTAAAATATCATTTGAAGGAAATGAATTATGTTTTAAAATTTATCTTGGTTCTTCTCCTTCACAAATTGTTCAAAAACACACCATGGAGACAGGCCCCCCATTTATGCCACCTGACTGGGCTTTTGGTCCATGGCGCTGGCGTGACGAACATGTTAATAAAAAAGAATATTATGATGGCACAAAGGTCAACGCTCCTTATAATAGCGATATTGTTGAAGATATTCTTATGATGCAGGCTTATGATATTCCTTTAACAGCGTATTGGATTGACCGTCCATGGGCTATAGGTGATAGGGGATTTAGTGATTATGAATTTGATAGTGTGAGGTTTCCTAATATAAAAGGAACGATTGAGTGGCTTGATAAAAAGGAAATAGTGCCGATGATTTGGATTGCCCCTTGGGTTATGGACAACATGGCTGATTATGCTGAAGAGAATAACTACGATCTTGAAAGCAATTGGCATGTTAAAAGCAGGCAAGTATTAATGGACTATACCAACCCCGAAGCATGCAAATGGTGGGGAGAAAACGGACCAGCCAAGTTAGCACGTATGGGCTTTAAAGGATTTAAACTTGACAGGGCAGACGGAGAAAAACTACTTGATTCCATTCACCTGAGAACGTCTATTGGAACAACTTATCGAGAAAATTATAACGACTATCCCCGGCAGTATGTTAAAGCTACCTATGATGCGGTAAAACCTGTTTTAGGAGATGATTTTTTCTTGTTTCCACGTGCCCAATATACAGGTAGTGCCAAATATGGGGGCTTGTGGGCCGGTGATACCGATGGAAAGCCTGAAGGACTTCGTTCAGCGATAATTGCCATGCAAAGGTGTGCCATAATGGGATACCCGTTTTGGGGATCAGATATTGGAGGTTATTGGGGAAAATTTTCCAATGAAACGTGTATGCGGTGGTTGGCCTTTGGTTGTTTTTCGCCATTAATGGAAGTAGGACCAACAAATAATACCGGATTTTGGAATAATCCTACCGAACCCAAATATGATCCTGAATTAATAGCAACCTGGCGGTTGTATTCCACCACAAGAATGAAACTCGTCCCTTATATTAAACTTCATGCTGAAGAAGCAGCAAAGAACGGTATGCCGGTTGCACGGCCTTTGTTTCTTATGTACCCCGATCAGGATGATGCATGGATAGACTGGCAGACCTATATGTTTGGATCTGATATACTAGTTTCGCCAATATGGCAAAAAGGAAAAGAAAAACATAAATTATACCTGCCATCAGGTGAAGAATGGATCGATGCCTGGAATACGGAAAAAGTACATTCAGGAGGACAATATATTGAAGTGGATGTTCCTTTGTACAAAATCCCCATATTTATAAGAAAAGGTGCAGATGTAAATTTGGGCGATCTTAATAATTTATACAATAAATCATTAAAAATTGCTTCGAAAAAGCCTAGCTTGGACGAACTTCAAAAAGCGGAAGAGTGGAAATAAATTTCTCTCTGGCTTTGAAGATTTAACCCTCTAAAATACTAGCTATAAATATTATATGTTTTTGAATAGGTACCGCATTTTGCGTTTAAAAAATGAATTATACCGATTTCTGATTTTTGCAAATCATTAAGAATCAGTATAAATATAATTTAATGACTGTATTTATTTTACTATTAAAGTACATATTTTAGGGTGTTTTTTCAAGGTATACATATCTTCTTCTTTGTTAACAACTCTTAAAATAAAATTGCCAGGTAACAAAATCATTGTCTGCTTTTGAAAATAGCCGAAACTTTGTCATGATAATTAATATGACAATTATTTCAACAAAATTTGTAACTTACATTTCATACAGAAAAAGGAAGTATAAAAAATGATCGAAATTAATATTCTTTAATGGGTTTAAAATGGTCATCGGTGCTTTTTAATACAAATTAGGCCCAAGTTTGTTGAGGGGATAAGATTTCTCCTACATGCTTGATACCACAATGGTAGTAATAATTTAGTGAGAATATGAAATACAAATGCATTATATTATTCATTATTAGTATAATTACTATCTCGGTAATAAACTCTTGTAGAGTTAATAAGGAGCTAATCTCTGATGAAGATGGCTTTGTTAAAACTCCACAAATTATTTTTTTAAATTATTCCATTATAAGAAATTTAGATGGAAAAAATGAGATTCGATTTATAAATAAAATCATTGCTAACGGTAAACTAAAAAAGGACACCCCAAAAGATCAAGTCTATAAAGAAGGAGATTTGAAATGTGTTCAACTGGATAAAAATATGCAACCTGTAAAAAGTGTTTACCTCCCGAATCCCTCAGTTAATACAGTTGAATATGTTAATGAATTAGAACAATTATCAAAAAAGGAAATAGAATTAGATAGTGCCCGGTTTTCAATTAGAATGCAACTAGACCCACAAACAAAATATATAGCCATAGAAAAAATAAAAAAAATAACCGGTGAGAGTATTGGCTTAATTGTTACTAAAATAAAATAGCTATGAAACATGTCATATTGATCAATATAGTATTATTAAAATGGGTAATGGTTTTTGCACAAATATTTGATGTTGATACTATTCAATATACAGGGAATATCAATAAACGTATTAATTTGGTGATATTAGGTGATGGATATCAGAACGATGAATTACCCCAGTTTGTAAATGATGCAAATAATTTTGCAAATACTTTTTTTTCTCAATCTCCATATACGGAATACAAAAATTTTTTTAATGTATTTGTTATAAAAGTACAGTCAAATGAAAGTGGAGCAAGTAATCCTGGTACCGCAACAGATGTAACCGAACCAGCCCATCCTGTAAAAGTTGTTGATAATTATTTTGGATCAACATTTGACTATTCTGATATACACCGGCTACTTGTTGCAACAAATCGTCCAGCCATTACTAATGTATTAGCAAATAATTTTCCTTTGTATGATCAGGTAATTATTTTAGTTAATAGTCCCTATTATGGAGGTAGCGGGGGCACTTTTCCTACAGCATCTTTATCCGGTTCTTCAAGTGAGATAGCAATGCATGAATTAGGGCATTCATTTGGCAACCTTAGGGACGAATATTATGCCGGCGACATATATGCGGGTGAAGGAATTAATATGACTCAGGAAACAGACCCATCTCTTGTCAGGTGGCGAAATTGGATTAATGATAATGGAATAGGAATTTATCAACATTGTTGTGGAGATAATTCATCACTTTGGTACAGGCCGCATCAAAATTGTAAAATGAGATATTTGAATAATCCCTTTTGTTCGGTTTGTATCGAGGGTACTATAAAAAAAATTTATTCGTTAGTTACACCTATTGACTCTTTTGTACCTTTAAATGGAACGACCTTGACGGATTCTTTTCCTATTGAATTCAAACTGTATTTGATTGATCCCGTTCCAAATACCTTTAAAATAAAATGGATACTCAATGGTTTCGATATTGGAGCTAATGCAGACTCTGTCTTAATTTCCAAGAATGACTTAAACTTAGAAACAAATACGGTAACTGCTGTTATACAGGATACGACACAATTATTAAGAGTTGATAAAAATGAAACTATTCATATTTTCTCTGTTTCATGGGCAATGGGGGATACTATTACAAATATGAATAAAAT
>CAZWGG010000122.1:0-10635 GCA_964633305.1 uncultured Bacteroidales bacterium | reverse complement strand
ATCGATACGTCCAAAGAAACTTTTACAGAAACATATCTTGAAAAAGTAAAAAAAGTTACAAATCCGGCTGATATTGAATATATAATCGTTAACCATACCGAGCCTGATCACTCAGGAAATATAAAGCATTTACTTGAACTATCACCGAATGCTACAATATGCGGAAGCCGGCAAGCCATCAACTACCTGAATGAAATTACCGGCAGGCCATTTAAACCATATATTGTAAAAGATAATGACACATTAGACTTAGGCAACAAAACACTCCGGTTTATCAGTGCACCGAACCTTCATTGGCCCGATACTATTTACACTTACCTTGAGGAAGATAAGCTGTTATTTACATGCGATTCATTTGGGGCACATTATTGTAACGATAAGATGTTTGATGACCTTGTTGGGGATTATACAGAAGCTTTTATTTATTATTTTGATGTAATACTTAAACCATTTAGTAAATTCATGGTTAAAGCCATTGATAAAATTGAAACACTTGAAATAAATGCTGTTTGTCCCGGACACGGGCCAATACTGAGAAGTTCTTGGAAAAAAATTGTAAACGAAACAAAAAAACGTGCTGAAATATATATTGCCGACTCTAAATGTGAAGAAAACAATATTCTTATTACATATGTTTCGGCATACGGTTATACCAAGCAAATGGCAGGCCTTATTGCCAAGGGAATATCAGAAGTTGTTGATTATAAAGTAAATATTGTTGATATTGAAAACATTTTACTCGGTGACCTCGAAGAGCTAATTGTAAAAAGTAATTCTATCCTTATTGGTTCACCCACGATAAATCAAAATACTCTTTTGCCTGTATATAAAATGTTTGCACTTATTAATCCAATAAGAGACAAAGGAAAAAAAGCTGCCGCTTTCGGCTCTTATGGATGGAGCGGAGAAGCGGTAAAACTAATTGAAAACCATCTTAGGGCACTGAAGTTAAATGTAATATGTGAAGGAATATCTGCACGTTTTAGCCCTGATAATGAAAAGTCGGAGCTTATTGAGTTTGGACGGAATTTTGCCAGACAATTAATTCATGTTATTACTCCATAAAACTTTGTTTTTTAAACATAATCTTTATTTTTGAGATTTGTAAATTCTTACTAACGATAAAATATAGCCACAAATGCACGAATGAGATAATAAAAAATGTCAGACATAATTTATAAAGATGAAAGCTATAAAATAATTGGCATATGTATGGAGAATTAAAATTGAACTATAAACGAATTGTTAAATAATCACGAATAAAGTGAAGCGGAGCTTCACTACTGTTTTGTCATAGTTATGGCGCAGCATAAAGCTATGTCAACAGCAGAAAGGTTAACAATAACTAGAAAAGACAATATTTAATTCGTGAATTCGTGGCTATTTATTATTTAATTTAAACCCAGGATACAGATATGCAATTCCAGGAAATTATCGGACAACAAAAGGTTAAAGACAAACTCATACAAACGGTAAAAGATAGAAGAATTAGTCATGCTCAATTATTTCTCGGGCCTGAAGGGTGTGGTCATTTACCTATGGCGTTTGCTTATGCAAAATATATATGTTGTTTGAATAAACAGGAAGAAGACTCTTGTGCTACTTGCAGCAGCTGTTTGAAATTCAATAAACTCATACATCCTGATTTACATTTTGTTTATCCTGTAAATTCAGGAAGAAAAACCCTTAAAGATCCGGTAAGTACCGATTATATTGCAGAATGGAGAGAGTTTTTTCTTAAAAATCCTTATATGCGTGAAACGCAGTGGTATGAGTATATTGGTATTGAGAATAAACAAGGTTTTATTGGTAAAAATGAAAGTAGGGATATACTAAAAAAACTTCATTTTAAATCTTTTGAATCAGATTATAAAATATTAATAATTTGGTTACCCGAAAAAATGAACCAGATAGCAGCAAACAAACTGCTTAAAATGGTTGAAGAACCCCCTGAAAACACCATTTTTTTACTTGTTTCCGAAAATATTGAAAGCATTCTTCCAACAATACTATCGCGAACCCAAATTGTAAAGTTCTCAAGAATAGATGATAATGATCTTGGAAGATCATTACAAGAGAAATACCAATTGAATAACGATCAGGTTGATAATTTGGTTCATTTGGCGAATGGAAATTATCAAAATGCCCTGGATATTATAAACTCAAATGATGAAGATGCTTTCTTTATGGAAAAATTTGCTGAATTTATGAGATTCTCATATAAAAACAGTATACCACAAATTGTAAGATTTGTAGATGAGATTTATAAAACTGGAAGGGAAAAACAAAAGCAATTTCTGGAATATTCTCTTAAAATGATTCGTGAGAATTTTATCCTGAATTTTAAGCATAAGGCTATCGTTTATATGACAAGTGAGCAAAAAAAATTTTCAGAAAAATTTCATCTTTTTGTTAATAATAAAAATATTTTTGAAATTTATAAATTACTCAATACTGCATCAAGAGATATTGAAGCAAATGCCTATGCAAAGCTCGTTTTTTTAGATATTTGCCTAAAACTGCATAAATTGTTAAGATATTAAAATTATTTATTTTTGCTTATTACTCTGAAATAATTTTTAAAGCTAACAGAACTATAAAATACAAATAGATGGAATTAGGTGGCTGTAACGGAAGAGGATGTCTGAATTTAGAACAAGATTCAAATATAATAACACACTGTGATAATTACGGATGTAATAAACTTGATACATTTAATTATCTTAAATCTATTCCTGAAGAATATCAAGGCGCTGACTTGGTTGAGGTAAGGTTTAAGAATACAAGGAAAGGGTTCTATAAAAGCAATAATAATTCTAAACTTAAGGTGGGTGATATTGTTGCTGTTGAAGCTTCACCCGGTCATGATATTGGAATAATTTCATTAACCGGGTATCTTGTTTATCGACAGATTGAAATGCAGAATGCTACAATCGATATTGATGAACTAAAAAAAGTATACCGTAAGGCAAAATCGGTTGATATTGATAAATGGAGAGCTGCAATTAAACATGAACATTCAACAATGATTGAATCGAGAAAAATTGCAGCCGACCTGAACCTGGAAATGAAGATCGGAGATGTGGAATACCAGGGAGATGGTACCAAAGCCATATTCTACTATATTGCAGATGACAGGGTTGATTTTAGGGAACTTATAAAAATTCTTGCTGAACGTTTTAAGGTAAGAATAGAAATGAAACAAATTGGGGCCAGGCAAGAAGCAGGAAGAATTGGAGGTATTGGTTCTTGCGGCCGCGAACTATGCTGTTCAACATACATCTCTAATTTCATTTCCGTTACTACCAATGCGGCCCGGCACCAGGGAGTTTCGTTAAACCCTCAAAAACTTGCCGGTCAATGTAGTAAGTTAAAATGCTGTTTAAACTATGAAGTAGATTCATATCTTGATGCTCAGGAAGATTTTCCCGATACGTTGTCCCCATTGGAGACTGAAGCAGGACCTGCATTTCATCTTAAAACAGACGTTTTCAAGCGACTTATGTGGTTTTCATATGATAAGAATACACCTGTTAATGTAGCATGTTTGCCAGTTGATAAAGTAATAGAAATTATTGAACAAAATAAGAAAGGGGTAAAAGTTAAAAAACTTAAAAGTGTAGAAAGTACCGATCTTAAATCAATTCTGGAATATACTAATGTTGGTGCAGAAGAGAACCTTAGAAGATTTGAAGATACTTTTGAAGAAACTTCTAACTTTAAAAAAAAGAAAAAAAGACATAAAAGAAATTAGTGTAAAAATTTAAAACATGAAAAGTCCTTCGGGATTTGCCCTTATATTGTTTTTTATCATTTTGATTTCATGTGATGCAAAGCGTGTTTTTGAACAAAACGTTGCTTTCAAAAATGAATCATGGAATTATAAAGATACCGTTCATTTTAATGTTAACATTGCCGATACAATACATGCATATAATATTTTTATAAACATAAGAAATACAGGAAGCTATGAGTATAGTAATATTTTTTTGTTTATAACCACATATGCTCCTAATGGCAATTTTGTTAAAGACACTTTTGAAATTACGCTTGCCGATAAACAAGGAAAATGGATCGGGAAAGGAACCGGAAACATATTAAGTATACAATTTCCTTATAAAATGAATATAAAATTTCCATATAGGGGAATTTACATGTTTAATATTCAACATGCCATGTGGAATGAAGATTTGCATGGAATTACAGATGTTGGACTTCGTGTGGAAAAATTCAGGTAATATACTTTTTCTCTTACCATGACCAAAAAAAAACTTGAGCGGTTTGCTGAAATAGAAAAATTCTCCAATGTTCTACAACCAAGCTTCAATGATGTTTTTAAAAAGGATTATCCTATAAAAGGAAATTGGAGAAGATATTTCTTTAAAAATGATGCTCCTGTGGTTCTTGAATTGGGATGTGGAAAGGGAGAATATACAATTGAACTGGCAAAAAAATATCCTAATATAAACTACCTGGGAGTAGATATAAAAGGCGCACGAATATGGCGTGGAGCAAAAACAGCCTTAGATGAAAAGCTAAAGAATGTTGGATTTCTGAGAACACGAATTGAAGTAATCGATTCTTTTTTTTATCAAGATGAAATAAATGAAATATGGGTGACTTTTCCTGACCCTCAACCAAAAAAAAGTAGGAAAAGACTTACTTCAAGCATTTTTTTAAACAAATACAAGGCATTTTTAAAACCTGATGGGCCAATCCACCTGAAAACTGATAACAAGGAACTGTATAATTACACTCTTTCCTTAGCAAAATTCAATGATTTAAGAATTGATTTTGCTACAGATAATCTTTATTCTTCCCAAAGAATAAACCATTCAACTTCAATTAAAACCTATTATGAAAAAAAATTTCTTGACCAGGGACTAGAAATTTGTTATTTGAAATTTCAACTATTTAGTAATCGCCAGATTGAAGAACTTCCCGATGATGAATAATTTTAGTTTTTTTGATAGAGTTTATCAACTTACCATGAAAATTCCGTATGGGAAAGTAACTACTTATGGGGCAATTGCCAGGTTTATCGGGTCCCCACAATCTGCCAGAATGGTTGGATGGGCACTTAACAATTCCAGCCAACAAACGGAACATGTTCCTGCCCACAGGGTAGTGAACCGCAACGGAATTTTAACAGGAAAAAATCATTTCCGCCATACAACACTTATGCAGGAGTTGCTCGAAAACGAGGGTATATGTGTTGAAAATGACCAGGTAGTTAATTTTGAAAAACATTTCTGGGACCCTAATAAAGAATTAATCTAAATAAAGCTAAAAAAATACTATATTTGTCTTCTTATTGGCACTAATTAGGAATGTATGTGTATTGACAAAGATACTATTATAAAAGCATTGGAACAAATTGTTCATCCGGTTTTGGGTAAAAACATAATTGATCTTAATCTTGTTCAACGGTTACAAATTACTGATAATTCTATTTCTTTTTCGCTTGTTTTTTCCAACAATGATCCATTGAAGGCATCAATAAAAAAAGCTTGCCTTAAAACTTTAAAAGAAAACATAAAAAATAATCGGAAAATTGAAATAGCAATCGAAGAACCTAATCAAAAAATACATTCAAGCAAATCCGGTATATTACCAAAAGTTAAAAACATTATAGCTATAGCTTCCGGGAAAGGTGGAGTAGGAAAATCAACTGTTACAGTAAACCTTGCTATTGCTTTTGCCAGAACCGGGGCAAAAGTAGGATTGATTGACGCCGATATTTTTGGCCCATCAGTACCAAAAATGTTAAAAGCCGAACACGAAAGGCCTTTTGCACACAACGTTGATGGAAAAGATCTAATACTCCCTGTCGAAAGGTACGGTATTAAAGTTTTATCAATCGGTTTTTTTATTGATCCCTCTGATGCAACAATATGGAGAGGACCTATGGCATCAAATGCTTTACGTCAACTTATGACCGATGCAGACTGGGGCGAAATCGATTATATGTTTGTTGACCTTCCTCCCGGAACCAGTGATATACATTTAACACTTGTTCAAACAGTACCGGTTACAGGTGTGGTAATAATAAGTACTCCACAGGATGTTGCATTGGCCGATGCAATAAAAGGGGTTAGTATGTTTAGAAATCAAAATATTAATGTGCCTGTATTAGGACTTGTTGAAAATATGTCTTGGTTTACTCCGGAAGAACTACCCGGAAATAAATATTATATTTTTGGAAAAGATGGAGGTAAAAAACTCGCCTCAAAACTTAGTATTCCCTTTTTAGGACAAATACCAATTGTACAGAGCATCCGTGAATCTTGTGATACAGGAGAGCCTTCAATATTAAGAAATAGCCAGGTTAGCGATGCTTTTAGAAAAATCGCGGAAAACCTGGACTCACAAATCAAGGAACTAAGCTCAGAAACCAATCCGTCAAAAAAGGAAAAAATAAAGCCCTAGCCTTTTTTACTATTAAATCAAACTTGATGATTATAACTAGATATAAATTAATAACTAATTCTCAACGTGTGTCGTTCATGAACGAAGTGAATAACGTATATCTTCATGAACGAAGTGAATAAATTCCGATATGAATACTAATTTTAAAAGATATGATAGCAAAAAATAAAGAAGAAATTTTAGGGAAAGTCAATTCAGCTCTTGATAGCGTAAGACCATATCTTGTGGCTGACGGAGGAGATGTTACACTTGTTGAAATTACCGATGATCTTGTTGTTAAGGTTAAACTAACAGGTGCCTGTAATGGCTGTCCTTTCAGTCTGATGACCCTGAAATCCGGTATAGAACATGCTATTCGGAAAAATCTGCCTGAGTTAAAAGAATTAATAGCTGTTGACTAATGTATGGAGAATAGTAATGGGTATAGAGAAAAAATCACAATTGGAATTTCAAAAGTATATTATTATTCCATTCTATCTCTCATTCCAATCGGGGTACTGCTTATTCTTCCATATTTTTTAGTATGGGGTAACGAAATTTCTAAATCACTAGTACATTTATTATCCAGGATAAAATCGGATTGGAGTAAAATTTTTTTCTATTTAGATTTCTTAAAAGATTTTTCTCTAATGCTTTTAGTTATGATTTTTGGGGCTTTAATTCATGAGCTGTTGCACGGCTTTTCATGGATACTTCTTGCAAGAAAAAAAATAAATACCTTAAAAATTGGCATTACGGTACAGGATATGTCCCCCTATATTCATTGTAAAGTTTCTCTTCCTGTTTGGGTATATAGGATTGGAATTGTTCTTCCCGGAATTGTTTTAGGTATTCTACCTGCAACAATAGGGTTAATTTTGGGTCACGTTCGAATATTTGCATTCGGATTGTTTTTTACATGGGCTGCAACCGGCGACTTTGTGATGCTATGGTTAATACGTCATCTGAAAAACTCGGACTATGTACGCGATCATAGTAAACGTATAGGTTGCTACGTTTTATAGTTGACATTTATTAAACAAAAAGGCAGTAAAAAACTTTGGTAGTGATAAAATATGTTATAAATTTTACAGTTATAAAAGAAACAATAATTGAATTGATACGAAAACACATAATTAAACTTTGGGCTATATCATTAATGGTAATACTGGGAAGCTGTACTACCCAAAAGAATACTCTTATTACGCGTACTTACCATAATATCACTTCAAAGTACAATATCTTATTTAATGGTGCAGAGAGCTTTAAGAAAGGCCAGGGTAAAATTACCGAATCACATGAAGATAATTTTACGGAAATATTACCTATTTTTTTATATGGTGATGAAACCTCGGCACAGATGGCTTCATCCGACATGGACCGTACCATTAAAAAAGCCGAAAAGCTAGTTAGCTTACATTCAATTACTGTTAAACCAGAAGTAAAGAATAATAAGCCTTTAACCCAAAAACAAAGAGAGTTCTTCAATAAAAAAGAATACAATAAATGGGTTGATAATAATTACCTGTTAATGGGCAAAGCCTATTTTTATAAGCAGGAATACGATAAAGCCAAAGAAATATTCCTGTTTATGCTTAATGAGTATAAAAATGAGAAATCATTATATGAAACCAGGATTTGGTTAGCAAGACTTTATAATCAAACATCCGATTTTAAAAACTCTGAAGAAATATTGGAGAATTTAAAAAATGATGTGAACTTGCCAAAGAAGCTGAAAGTAGAATTAAATACAACTTATGCTGATTATTACATTAAACAAAACAATTTCGATGCTGCAATACCGTATCTTGAATTAGCAAAAAAGCAAATTAGAAAAAAAAGATTTAGAGTGCGGGTTGTTTTTATACTTGCACAACTATATGAGAGAACGGGAAAGTTAAAAAAAGCATCGGAATATTATGATAAAGTAATAAAAATGAACCCCCCGTACGAAATGACTTTTAATGCAAAAATAAACCGGGCACTTGCTTATGAAAAAGGGTTTGGCTCTGTAAAAGAAATTGAAAATCAGCTTCATAAAATGCTTAGAGATGATAAAAACATAGATTACCAGGATCAAATATACTATGCACTTGGTAATTTAGCTTTTAAAGAAGGCAATATTCCCAAAGCTATTGAACAATATAGTAAATCTGTAGAAATAAATACAGGTAATACCAGTCAAAAAACCAGGTCTTATTTAACCCTGGCAAACCTTTATTACGATATGCCCGATTATGTAAAATCTCAATCATATTATGATAGCGCTGTAGTTCAAATGGATATGTCATATCCGGATTATGACGTCATCTACTCAAAATCAAAAAATTTAACAAGCCTTGTAAAGGAAATAAATACAGTAAATTTTGAAGATAGTGTACAAGCTTTGGCTAAACTTAATAAAAATGAATTAATAAATTATATCGATGATTTAATTGAGCAAGTACGTGATAGAGAAGAAGAAGATAGGATACAGGAAAGAGAAAAACAGTTAAACCAACAATACAGTCAAACACTTGCAATGAAAAACAGATCGGAAACGATGAACAATGCAGGCGGAACGAGTTGGTATTTCTACAATGAAACTGCAAAAAGCCTTGGTTTTAAAGAATTTAAAATGAAATGGGGAAACAGGAAACTTGAGGATAACTGGCGCAGGTTAAGTAAGGCATCTCCAGGTTTTGCATCAACCGCTTCAACTAACGATACTGAATTTATCACAGATGAAGATACTGAACAAAACAATAATTTGAGTAACAAATCAAGAGAATTTTACTTACAACATATACCCTCAAACGATTCTATGTTACAAGCTTCACATCGAAAAATAGAAAAGGCATTATATAATATGGGACTAATATATAAAAACGATCTTAAAGATACTGATAAAGCTATCGAGTCATTTAGAGAATTAATTAAAAGATACCCAAACACAAACTATTTGCTTTCAGTATATTATAATATATATGCCATTTATAAACTACAGAATAACATCCCCATGTCCGAGACATACAAAAACAAAATAATTAATGAATTCCCCAATAGCACTTATGCAAAATTATTGACCAATCCTAGTTATATAAAAGAATTAGAAGAAGAAGAAAACAAAGTGAAAAAATACTATGTTGCAACTTACGAGAAATATCATCAGGGGAGTTATACAGAAGTAATAAACAGGTGTAATTATGCAAACAGCAACTACCCGGATGATAAATTAATTCCGAAATTTGATTACCTTAAAACATTAAGTATTGGCAAAACCCAGGACATAAAATCATTTAAAGCTAACTTATACGATATAGTATCAAAATATCCCGGAACTGATATCTCGGAGAATGCGAAAGATATCATTGCTTATCTTGATAAAGAACATCCTCAAATAAAAGAAGATGAGGAAATAAAAATTGCCCAAAAACTCTATGAATTTCTGCCAAACAGTACTCATACGTTTATATTTGTTGTCCCCAAAGGATTAAACGCTAACCAACTTAAGTTTAATATTATCAATTTCAATCTCGACAACTTTGATGACCTTAATCTGAAAGTAGAAAGTGCAGAATTAAATGACAGACAATCGCTAATAGTTATAAAACCTTTTAAAAATAAGGATCAGGCAATATCTTATTTTAACCAGATTTCAACCGATAAATCAATATTTAGTGATGTTGATTCGCAAGGTATCATGGGAATGGCAATTAGTGAACCGAACCTGGCGATTCTTAAAACCGATAAATTGGCTGAAAGATATATGAAATTTTTTAATGAAAACTACCGGTAACTTTTTTATCTGTCAAAAATCCCTGTTAAACTATGAGAAAAGTCAGAATTCTTTGGACTGATGATGAAATAGACCTCTTAAAACCTTATATCTTATTTCTTGAAGAAAAGGGTTATGAAATAATGACAGCCAACAATGGCGATGATGCCTGCAATTTAGTGAGTAAATATCATTTTGACCTGGTTTTTTTAGACGAAAACATGCCCGGGTTAAGCGGCCTGGAAACATTAAATAAAATTAAATCAGACAACTCAACCTTGCCTGTAGTGATGATTACAAAAAGTGAAGAAGAAAACATAATGGATGCTGCTATTGGTTCAAAAATTGCCGATTTTCTGATAAAACCGGTAAATCCAAACCAGATTTTGCTAACCATAAAAAAAAATATAGATAACAAAAAATTAATAAACAAAGAAACTACTTCAGCCTATCAATCTGAATTTAATAAT
>CAZWGG010000121.1:6291-10659 GCA_964633305.1 uncultured Bacteroidales bacterium | reverse complement strand
AGTCCATTTGTTAAAATAATGTTAATTTTTTCTTATGGAATAGGGTATAAAATTATTGGTCAATCTTCTATATGTATTCTCACTGAATCAAAATTGTTTATTAAGAAGCAATATGATTTTTGAAAAATACAAGTAAAGTAAACATGTAAATACGGTCCGAATAGTACATTTTTATATCATGACTTTTTTATTAATTAAAACTTCAATCCGATGAAAAAAAACACGATCGTCTTCATGACTATTTTAGCATCAGTTACATTTAATTTGTACTCACAAAATGAGAACATCAGTCCTGGAATAGTTGGTGATAAATTCCCAGACTTTACATTACAAACCTACCAGGGTGATCAATTTTCCATAAGTGATTTTCGAGGTAAAAATATTTTACTGATTTCCTCAAGGGGAAAATATAATGATAACACATGGTGTGCATTATGTTATTATCAATATGCAGATTTTACCGACGTAGAACTTAAAAAGCAGATAAGAAAGAAATATAATATGGAAATAGTTTTTTTATTACCTTATAATATGGATACAATTGCAAGCTGGGAAAAAACATTTCCACAAGAGTTAGCAAATATAGAAAAATGGAAAAATCCGGCCAATTCCGAAACTTTATCAGGTGGCCAAAAAAGCTGGATGGAATTTACACGTGTCCATTACCCAAAAACATTTGATTATGCCAATAAAAAAATACCTCTGCCATTTCCTATACTTGTTGATGATAACCAAGAAGTTTCTAAAGGGCTCGATATATTCAGGACAGAATGGAATGGAACTAAAACCATGCAAAATGTGCCTACTGTTTTTATTATTGATAAAGAAGGTATTTTAAGGTTTAAATATATAAGCCAGTCAACAATAGACAGGCCATCAGCTGAATATATACTCAGCTTCATTGATAAAAACTTATAAGTAAAGCCAACATATTTGTGTCATTTATATTTGTAATTCAGAAAAAGTCCGGTAGCGGATTTTGAAGGGGTAAGTTTATACCCCTTTTTTATTTTTATAGAGTATTTTTGCATGCAACAATTATTAAAATAAACAGTATGGAAATATTAAATAAACTATCGTCCAGACAAGGTGACAAGACTGAAAAATCAAATAAAATAGTTGCTGAAAAATGTATAAAAAATCCCAAATTGCTTCACGATATTGTTACAGGATTCAAAAAGGATGACAAAAAACTACAATCTGATTGTATTGAAGTATTTACGATAATTTCGGAGCAGCATCCGGAATTGATCGTACCTTATGCAGATAAAATTGTGCCCTTGTTAAAAAGTAAGGAAACCAAAACAAAATGGGAAGCCTTACATACATTTTCATATATTGCAGACAAAGTTCCTGAAACAATCTTTTCAATCTTACCCGAATTACAAGAGCTAATTGAAAAGGATAAAAGCACTATTGTGCGCGATTATACGATAGATACAATTGCAAATTATGCGAAAACAGATAAGGAATCGGCCAAAAATGCATTTGGAATACTAAAAATGGCTTTAAATATATGGGACGAGAAACATGCAAAGCAAGTTTTTAAAGGATTTAACAACGTTTTGGATAATTACCCGTCATATAATACAGAGATTTGTATGATGGTAGAACCTTACCTTAGTGCTAAGAAAAAAATTATTGTAAATGAAGCAAAAAAAGTATTGAAACGAATTAAATCATAATAATAACTGTATTGAAGCTACCTTTTCAAAACTACTTCACCACTTTGGGTCATAGTTTTTGAAAACAGTTGTTGAGGTGTGTCCTCCAAAACCAAAAGTATTATTTATAGCAACCAAAACTTCTTTTTTACAAGCTTTATGAGGGGTAAGGTCTAATTGAGAACTTATTTCAGAATCTACCTCATTAAGATTTATCGTAGGCGGTATTATACCGTACTCAATTGATTTGATACATGCAACAGATTCTATTGCTCCTGCAGCTCCCAGCAAATGACCTGTCATTGACTTTGTAGAACTAATTTTTATTCTGCCTAATGACCGGCCGAAAACCTTTTCAATTGCCTTACATTCACTAAGGTCTCCTACTAGTGTTGAGGTAGCATGAGCATTGATATATGTAACATCATCTGCGGTCAACCCTGCATCCGACAGTGCGCCTTCTATGGCTAATGCGGCACCTAAACCTTCAGGATGTGAAGCTACAACATGGAAAGCATCTGAAGCAGCACCGTACCCAACTAATTCACAATATATTCTGGCATCCCTGTTTAATGCATGTTCAAGTTCTTCAATCATAAGAACACCTGCCCCCTCCCCTGCTACAAAACCATCACGTGTTTTATCAAACGGCCGGGAGGCAGTTTCAGACGAATCATTTAATGTCGATAATGCCTTCATTGAATTAAAACCTCCAATAGCAGCCTGAGTAATAGTAGCTTCCGAACCTCCAGCAATAATAATATTTGCCCTTCCCAATCGAATAAGGTCCAATGCACTACCTATTGCATTGTTCGACGAAGCACAGGCAGATGATATGGAATAACTGATCCCTCGTAAACCATATCGTATTGATATCTGGCCCGATGCTATATTAGATATCATTTTTGTTATGAAAAACGGACTAAACCTATGATTTATATTATTTATCCCAAAGTTTACTATTTCCTCTTCAAATGTTTGCATACCTCCAATGCCTGTTGCAAGTAAAACTCCTACTTTATTAAGATCACAAATGGAAAGATCTAACCCCGAATCCTTGATACATTCATCTGTTGCTGCTAAGGCATATTGTGTAAATAAATCAGTTTTTTTTGCGTCCTTCTTTTCCATATATTGCAACGGATCAAAGTCCTTAACTTCACACGCAAACTTGGTCTTACTATTAGTTGTGTCAAATTTTGTAATTAGGGATGCACCGCTTTTCCCTATTATTAGGTTCTTCCAAAAGTCATCAACATTATTCCCGATTGGAGTTACTGCACCTAATCCTGTTATTACTGCTCTTTTCATGGTAGTTAATTTTAGAGTATTAAAGAAATATCACATTTATTTATTTACTAGCAAGTAAGTATATAATAAAAAAAATTTAAGGTCTTAATCCTTCCATAATGGCTTGGTATATACTTATACATTCCAATTTGCCAAATATTCTTGACAATTGTAAACTCGCTACCAAACTCGAAAAAATAATAATTGCCTTATTTTGAGGTTCTTCACTAAATATAAAAATTCCTTTCTCGTTTCCTGATTTAAGAATATCTGTAAGCCATTTAATGATCATTTCGGTCATTTTTAAAAGCTCTTTTTTTGTAGTTTCATTTAAGGTATTAAAATCAGGCCCCAGAGATCCAACTATACATAGTTTCTTTTCCCTATGGCTTTTCACATATATTTTTATGAAAGTGTCCAACTGTTGCCATTCGTCAAAACCTCTACTGTGCATATTGTCAACCATTTCCTCAAAGCGTTGGATATTTGTTCTTACGATACTGGTTCCAAGATTTTCTTTCGATGGAAAATAATAATGTATAGCTGCATTTTTTATTCCTAATTCTGAAGATATATCCTGGTAGCTAAAAGCGTTATATCCTTTTGTCCGGACTAGGGTTTCCCCTAGTTCAATTATCTTCTCCCGGGTTACAGACATTTCACTAAGATTACGAATTTATAATCAAAGATACTTACTAATAAGTAAGTGTCAAAATATTTCTACACTTTATTTTATGTCTAAATTTTAGTTAAATAAGAATTAATCCTTTATCATTTTTCTTACCATAAGTATAAATGCCTCAAGAGGTTCGGAAATATGTTTTTCTTTTGACCATATCATAATTAGTCGTGCATTGAAATCTTTACCAGACCAGTTTAATGTTTTCAACGACCCATTTTTAAGCTCGTTTGCAATTACTATCTCCGGGATAAATGCTATACCGTTTCCTAATAATAGTAACCGTTTTATGGCATCAAGGCTATTTATCTCAATAACTTTTTTTGGCTGTACATTGGCATGGATAAGCATCCTTTGCAAAATGTTTTTGTAATTACATTCAGATTTTGCAAATAACAACGTATTGTTGTTTAAATCATGTATGGTTACTTTTTTATTTTTTAGTATTTCATCCTGCGGATGAACAGCAAGTACCAGTTCTATTTTACTTATTTCTTCAATGTGAAGGTTTTTATCTTCGAAATTGTCAGTAATTAAAAAGGCCATATCTATTGTTCCCGAATGAAATAAATCTGTTAAATTAAAACTTGTACACCAATCAATGTCAAACCCAATTCTCGGAAAAATCAATTGAAACTCTTTTAGTAAACCAGGAAAAAGATAAGTGCTTACAGATTGCGGAGTTTTTATGGTAAGAAGCCCGTATTTATCATCGAGATCACCCAAAACACTCTT
>CAZWGG010000121.1:4606-6281 GCA_964633305.1 uncultured Bacteroidales bacterium | reverse complement strand
TCTTTATTTCCTCTTCTATGTTCACAAGCCGTTGGACATATTCGAATAATTTTATCCCGGCAGGTGTAAGACTAATTTTCTTCCCTGACCGGATAAATAATTCTTTTCCCAAGCTGTTTTCCAACGAACGTATTTGTGCTGAAACTGTTGACTGTGCCAGGTGAAGCACATTGGCAGCATTGTTAAAGCTTAACAAACTGGCTACTGCCTGAAATGTTTTTAATTCCCTGAATTCCATAATTTTTATATCGAAATATTCGATATTATGTATCGAAAAATATCGTTTTGTTTTTGTTTTTCGATTTTACATCTTTGCAAAAGTAAAAATATTCAAAATCAAAAAGTAATGAAAAAAGATGAAATAAAAAAAATAGTGTATAAGTATTACCAAAATGAGTTTCATTGTGCCGAATCAATCGTAAACACCATTCATGAATTATTTCCGGAAAAATCAGGAAAAGTATGTAAAGCTGCATCAGGATTTTGTGGTGGTATTGGCGGATGCCATCAGGATATTTGTGGGGCCCTCTCCGGAGGAATTATAGCATTAGGATCTATCTATGGTCGTGAAGAAGGAGGTGCCGATATATCAAAACTGGTATTTCTTTCAGTGGAGCTGCGACGGTTGTTTATTGAAGAATTTAAAACTACAGTATGCAAAGATGTTATCGAAAATTTAAAAAACATCCCTGAATGCAAAGATTGTAAAGATGTTACTGCTAAAACGGCTTGGTTACTTTACACTTTACTTAAAACAGATTTGAAGTAATTGAGCTTATAAAACACAAAATGAAGGTATATCTTGACAATAATGCAACCACCCCCAATACATGAATCAGTAAAAAAGGCTTTACAGTTCATTATTCCCTGTTGACAGGCAAGGCAAAATTATTTTTGATGAATTTAAAAAAGAAATTCCGAAATTGCGTAGTGTTTAATCAATAACATTGTTTTACATTACAAACAGGAACAGAAATGGAAAATTCAGACAGGGAAAAGATTGAACAAATCATTAAAACAAGAAAAAAGGCTCATTCGTTTTATTCTAAAAACTCAAAAGTTTATCAATCTTTTGTTAATATGGAACAAAATACATACAAAGATGGAAAATTGAGCAAATTACAAAAAGAGTTGATCGCCATAGGCATTTCAGTGGTCATAAATTGTGAGTCATGCATGGAATGGCACATTAAGCAGGCGATAGACGGAGGTAGTACAGAAGATGAGATACTTGAAGCAATAGAAGTGGGGATTGAAATGGGCGGGGGACCTGCAACAGCTTCTGCACGATTTGCCATGAACGTACTTGAATATTACAGCCAAGTAAAATGACAAAAAAAGGGATCCACGAATTAAAGTTTTCAAATAAAAACCAGGCAAAGCTTCTCTTCACAATATTGGAACAGGAAAAGCGAAATTTTAGTTATGCCCTTTTATTGCTGATAATAAAACATTCTCCTGCTATGTTCCTGCCTATTATTATTGGAAATGTTATTAATGCAATAATTGATGGAGGTCCCGGAACTATTGAAAAGATTGTATTAAATACGGTTTTTATCGGTTTTTTGTTTGTTCAGAATATATTTACACATACATGGTTTATCAGGCACTTAAGTAAAGCAAACCGTAACATAGAAAAACAATTATACGGGCTTTTCCGGCCGGGAATAAAATT
>CAZWGG010000121.1:0-4596 GCA_964633305.1 uncultured Bacteroidales bacterium | reverse complement strand
ACATTTGCGAAGTGCCCTGGTAAAACGCATGCAGGAATTATCTATTGCATTTCACGAGAGATTTGAATCGGGACGCTTGCAATCAAAAGTACTTCGCGATGTTGATGTTATTGAAATTATGCTCAGGCAACTTATGAACATTGTGGTAACTGGATCATTGAATATTCTTTTTGCTATGATAGCTACCCTTATGCAAAACTGGTTTGTGGCCCTTTTTTATGTAGTTACCATACCTATTTCAACAGTTTTACTGAAAGTATTCAGGGGGCGTATGGCCATGCGAAATGAAGAATATAGAAACCAAATTGAAATAATGTCAGCAAGGTTAAATGAAATGGTTCAAATGATACCTATTGCCCGTGCCCATGGTGTTGAAAATGCCGAGATAAACCATATTGACAATCACCTCGACAAGGTGAAAAAAAAAGGTATAAAACTAGATGTATTAAATGCCATTTTCGGTGCTTCAGCGTGGGTAACCTACCAGGCATTTCAATTTATATGCCTGCTGGTAACGGGAATAATGGCATATAAAAAAATAATTCCGGTGGGTGATGTAGTTATGTACCAGGGCTTTTTTGCCCTTATCATAAATTCGGTCAATATGATCATTAATATATATCCTGAACTCAACCGTGGGTTTGATTCAATACGATCGTTAGGGGAAATACTTGAATGCCCGGATATTGAAGATAATGAAGGTAAGAAAAAAGTACAGCAAGTAAAAGGAGATATTACATTTAAAAATGTTTGGTTCAATTATGATGCCGGTAATAATGTAATATCTAATTTTTCATTAGAGATAAAACAAGGAGAATGTGTTGCATTTGTAGGTGAGAGTGGTGCAGGTAAATCAACGCTAATAAGCCTCTTAATTGGATATCGCCGTCCTGTTAAGGGTGAAATATTACTTGACGGGACTAATATGAATGAGCTTGATTTAAGATCATATAGAAGGTTTATTTCAGTTGTCCCTCAAAATATATTTTTATATTCTGGAACTATTCGTGAAAACATTTTATACGGACTTGACCATGATAAGGTAGATGAAAAACAATTTTTGCGGGTTACAGAATTATCCAGGGTTAATGAATTTGTAAATAATTTACCAGATGGTTTTGATACACTTATTGGGGAGCATGGAAATAAAATGTCGGGTGGCCAAAAACAACGTATTGCCATAGCACGGGCATTAATACGTGATCCTCAGATATTAATATTCGACGAAGCAACTTCAGCACTTGATGTAAACTCAGAGCATTTAATCCAGGAGGCAATATCAGGAATGATAAAGGAACGTACTACATTTATGATTGCACACAGGTTATCGACAATAAAAATGGCCGATAAAATTGTTGTAATACAAAAAGGGAGTATTGCAGAAATTGGTTCACACTATGAATTAGTTTCAAGTAAAGGGATTTATTCCAACATGGTTGCCATGCAAGCTGAATTTTAGTATTTATTTCATTATAAATTAATTAAGTGGTGAAAATAATACTATCTCAACTCGCCTATTTACCCGGTGTACAGATTCATCACAATCGTCAGGTTGATCGCATGCTTTAAGGAGTTGTGCTTCACCAAAAGAAAATGTCGTTATTCGATTTTTATCTATTCCTTTCTTTACTAATAACTCTTTCACAAATGCCGCTCTTTCATCAGACAATCCATAATTATAAATATCACTTCCACGAATGTCGGTATGACCATTTATTTCTACATAATAATTACTATTTTCATTTAGTTCCTTTATAACTAATTCATCAAGATAGCTTTCTTCATCGGGACTAAGTGTAAACTCATCAAAATCAAAATTAACTATTACAATACTAATTATTGAATCATGTATAACCCTACCGCTTTCTTTCATTCTTTTTTGGTACTGTTGTAACATGGCATCTTTTAATGATAGTTTATTGTTCGCCTTATATGCCGCAATAAATGCATCATCCACTCCGCAATCATTTAGTACCTGTTTTGCTTCAAAATAAGTTGGGGCCTCAGCAATATAGTATTTATGCCAGCCTTCCTCTTCAAACATCATTATTTTCTTGTCACCTCTGTATATATTCGATAATTTGGTTTGAGGAATAGCTTTTCTTGATGCGGCTATTTGAACCCGGAAAATAATATCAGGGGGTCGTTTTGTATCTTCATCGCTTATAATACTATTTTCAAAAAAAGCATCAGGATCACTATATCGCAGATAAAGGCCCGTTGTATCTATTGTTATCTCCGAGAAGAATGGAATAGTGTCTATTTCAAGGTTATATTCAGATGCATTGAAATTATCGTCCAGGTATTCAATTTCTGTCTGAATATTTACGGCCTGGTCAGAAGTATATGGCATATTGATATTAAGCTGTTCATCTCCGGTTAGTTGAATAATTTCATCTTTTATAAATAGTTTTGTTATTAATGAATCAGCAGTGACAGGGAATTCGCTATGACTGCTGTCCGGAAACAAGTTGAATGTATATTCTTCGCCTTCTTCTATTTGTAACTCTTTTGACAACAAAGATATATTTATTGACCGATCTTTATCTACCCCTATACCTTTTCGTTTTTCCAACAGTTCATTTAGTTTGTTACGATAGTCTGATATTGCAGTTGAATCGTTATTGAAATTATATTTTATACCTCCTGTTAAAGGTATCTCTAAATGTCTTTCCTGTTCCGCCGTATGTCCTTTTTTGCCTATCTTAAGTATGTATTCCGATCCGGGAATGATACTAAACCCCTCTGTTGTTATACTACTGATATCTATATCGTCATCGGTATCTGATGTGTTTATTTTTATACTTAATATATACCCTAATTCTTTACCTTGAGCATCTGCTAGTGAGCCTTTTATTTTTAAATTCAGAAATTCAAGTTTATAGATATCGTCACTACCCATTCCTCCTGGCCGGTTTGAAGAAAAATATCCAACTTGCCCGTTATCGGTGAGAAACAAACTAAAATCATCTGAACTTGAATTAACAGGATACCCCAAATTGGTAACCTGGGACGATCGTTCTGTAATATTAACTTCGAATATATCCAATCCACCTAAACCTCCATGTCCGGTTGAGGAAAAGTACAGTATGGAATCATGATATACAAATGGAAACATTTCATCTCCTTTGGTATTGATACCTTTTCCTAAATTCTCCGGATATGACCATTCTCCATTTATAAACTTACTTCGGTATATGTCCAAACCGCCGATTCCTTCGGGAGAATCTGAAATAAAATACATAATTGTCCCATCGCTATTCAATGAAGGATGTCCGATACTATATTCAAATCCTTTAATTGAAATAGGTATTATAGATAGTGTTTCATTAGCTTTTTGAGGGATTGTTGTTTTAAATATTCCTAACCTCACTACTGATTTATTATCTGTTTCTGTAATATTTCGTGTAAAATAAAGCAAGGAATCATGAGTATTAATAGCTATGGGGCCTTCATGATAACTTGTATTAATTGAAGTATTATAGGGAATAATTTTACTGAATATTCCGGAAGAAGAATAATTTGCTGAAAATATATCATAATATCCAACTCTTAATGCATCAATTGAAGTATTTCTTGATGAAGCAAAAATAACCTGGTTTGAGAAAAAAACCGGGTTGATCTCAGATTCAGAGGTATTAAGTTCTTTCATGTTGCTAATAAGATGTATTGTTGAATCTCTATAAAGTTCTTCCCTGTTTTCAATAGAATTAATGTATTTTTCTCCTCTAATATCATTATCAACTAACTGATTATAAATCGTTAACCAATGCTTGGACTCTTCGTATTTTTCATTTGCCAAAAGAATTAAAGCAAACTTCAACAGGTATTCATTACTAATATCATTATTATTTTCAATAGCTATCCTGTAATATTTTTCAGCCTCAACAGGCATTTCAAGGCTGGAATAAGCTTCAGCCATTCTTAATACCGGGTAAGTATCATTAGTATCTCTTTTGAAAGATTTATTATAGTAAAAAATAGCTTTCTTAAACTCATATCTGTCTAAATAATAATCACCTTTCTCATTGAGAATTCTTTTTTCTGAAGAGGTATCTTCATTATTCTGGGAATAACAGAAACAACTAAAAATTCCAAACAACAATATAAGGTTTAACTTTCTTTTTGTCATTTATTTTTTACTAAACTAATATTCAACACCAAACCTCGTTCACATTCATTATCTATTTATGAATAGTTCAATAAAATATAATGTATACCAATGGCAAATAGGTTTAGCTTCGCTGAACTCACCAGCCTATGGCTGGATCGGTTATGAAAATTAGGGTTCAGTATAACTGATTCTAAATAGTTATTGCTTCGAGTACCTATTAAGAATTCAGTATACATCAACTAGTTAAATTTATATTCTTTCTTTTAATTATCATATATTTTTATATATAAATTACAGCTTTGAAATTTTTTATTCCTAAAAACGAATATATATACGATTCTAAAGTATTTTAGTTTCTGACAGTTACATTACAGACTAAAAATCAATATATAAAGAAAATTAAGTTTATGTTAGTATACTAATTAGCCCCTGCCAGAAAACTCCTATTTTTTAAAGTCTTTGATAAGAAAACGTCAAAGACA
>CAZWGG010000120.1:0-10694 GCA_964633305.1 uncultured Bacteroidales bacterium | reverse complement strand
TTTTTCAACCAATGATAAGCCAATACCATGTCCTTTGCTTTTTGCAACATTTGACGCCCTGTAAAATGGATTAAGGATTTGTTTAACTTCGTTTTCAGGTATTCCAATTCCTTCATCTGTAAATTTTATTTCCAGTGATTTATCGATGATAGCAAGATGGATGATTGTTCGCTGATTTGAAGAATATTTACAACCGTTATCAATTAGATTGATAAAAGCAATTTTAAGAAGTTCTTCGTTTCCAGGTAATTGAAAATGATGTTCGCCTTCAATGGAATCATCAAATGATATTTCAACTATATTGTCTTCATCACGTTTTAGTATTTCGGCACGGGCTTTCCATAAAATATCATCAATACGTACTATTACAAATTCAGAGTCTTTTAAGGTACTATCTGCCCTCAATAATAAAAGAAGGCGATTTGTCAAACTGTTAAGGTTTTTAATGTCATCAAGTACAGAATGAAGGGTCTTTTTGTATTCTTCAACGGTTCTTTTCTTTAATGATATAACCTCTAATTGTCCTGTAATAATTGTAAGAGGCGTTCGAAGCTCATGAGAGGCATTTGCTATAAAATCTTTTTGTGTTTTGAAGGCTGTTTCCAACCGTTTTAGCATGTTATTAAAAGTGTTAGCAAGGATGGCTACTTCATCTTTACCACTACCGGCTTCAACTCTTGTTTCAATGTTTGTTATGTCAATATCATTTACTTGATTGATAACATCGGTTATGGGAGCAAGGGCTTTGGCCGAAAAAAACCGGCCCAGGTAGAAAACAATAATAAGACTAATTAGAAATACTACTATTAATGTAATCATAAGGTTATTAATTTTCCTAAACCCAAAAACATCAATGGCAGTACAAATTACTACAACATTTTCTTTGCTTCCTTGGTAGTAATATCCAAATAACTCTGTCTTATTCTTTTTAGTATAAATGCTTTTTTCTTTTCTTGTTTTCTCAATAAGCGTTTTTGAAATATTCTCATTTTCCCCGGAAACATATATAAGTATATTGTTATTATTATAGGCAGTTATTTTTTCATGAGACAGACTGGTGGGATTATTTTTTTCAATTCTTTTTAATAATTCCGATTCAACACCCTCGGTCTCAGCGATTAGTTGGGCAATAGATTTTGCTTTATTGCTTAACCTATTTTTAAATTCTTCTTTTCTAAAGGATGAAAACAACAGGTAAATAACAACAAGGGAAACAAAAAGTAATGCAGCAACAATAGCAGTAAACTGAAATATTATTTTTTTTCTTATTTCCATTATTGAACATCAAAAATATAGCCTAACCCAATACGGGTATGAATAAGTTTTGGTGTGTAATCTTTATCAATTTTTTTCCTCAAAATATTTACATATACATCAACTACATTTGTGCCGGTATCAAAATTAATATCCCAAACTTTTTCCGAAATATCGGCCCTGGTCACAACCTTGCCTTTATTTCGCATAAAGTACTCGAGCAAAGAGTATTCTTTTGCTGTCAGCTCAATTAATTTGGCACTTCTTTTTGCCAGCTTTTTGTTTAAATCGAGTTCTAGATCAGCAATTTTTAATGTATTTGTACCCTGTACAACTCCTGAGCTGCGTTTGGTTAATGCTTTAATACGCGCCAGTAATTCTTTAAATTCAAAAGGTTTTACCAGGTAGTCATCTGCCCCTGCATCAAAACCTTCTATTTTATCATCAGTTGTTCCCAGGGCAGTAAGCATAAGTATAGGAACTTGTATATTTTTCTCCCGGATTTTTTTACATAACTCAATACCATTCACATAAGGAATAATAATATCTAATATAATTAGTTCGACACCTTCTTTTTTTGCTAATTTTTCACCCATTTGGCCATCGTATGCAACGTCCACATCATATCCATTTTCTTCGAGCCCTTTCTCTAGAAAAGCGGCAACTTTCGGTTCATCTTCAATAACAAGAATTTTCATGAGAAATGATATTAAAGTCACTAATAATCAAAAAGATATATCTTATTTCCTTTTTATGCAAAGATACGCTTTAGCACCATTACTTTATTTCATTATGCCCGTTTTTTTCGATAATGAAAATGCAGTAAAACCATTTCCAGCGCTTTTTTAATTGCATCATTGATTGGCAAATATTGAATTGCCAAGTAATTGTCAATACCAAACAATTGAAAATAATAATCATTCATATTTGGGGCCAGGGTAAGCACTTTGCTTGATAAGGATTTTCCAAAGCTTTCTTTTATTGGTTTGCAAGTAGATAGGAAATCTTCGCCGTATTTATCTTTTTTTACGGAGAAACCAAATAACCGGCATATCAATCCCCTGTTTTGATAGTTTGAACAAAAACCTTCATTCAAGAATGGATTATAGAATATGCAAATGTTATCTTGTTTTGTTTCCAGTGTATTAAGTATTTCCTGGGATTCACCGGCTAAATACAGGTGGTAGGCAGCAGGTAAAAATTCTAATGCGGTTGTTTCAATACCAGGTTTAGCGCAACATTTTCCACAACCCGCAATACATTTTATTGAAGATGCGTTTTGATATTTTGCAGTATGGATATCTGCTTTTTTAAAAATTTGCTTTATTGCCTTAATTTTTTTCAGAAGTAACATGAATACAGAGTAAGAATGCGTAAAAAATGCACAGTTGAATATTTAATTTGTGTTGAATTGGTAGTTGCAGTTAGTAGAAGCTGAGAAAATGTCTATTACATTTAGTTGCAAAGATGCTTGTTAACTGCAACCACCAAGTTATTATGCCTTTTAATGCATAGCCTCATTTATTCTTATTGCAACATGGTTTTTCTTTTGTGAGAATTGTTTATCGGTCAGGCTTTGATTATTTTGTTTGGTTTGAATCCTGTTTTCTGAGATTTCTAATATAAGTTTCAGCATGGTAGCATAATCTATACCTTTTATGGCTGCCATTTTAGCTAAATGACCATCCCAACACCAGCCTGGGTTTGGATTTACTTCTAACAATTTCGGTTGCCCTTCGGCATTTAATCGCCAGTCAAACCTCACATAATCTCTGCAATCTAACCTTTCGGACAGTTTAAGGCTCCATGAAATTATCTGCTTTTCAGTTGCATCATCCAACCTGGCTTCAATAGAACGAAGTTGCTTAAAATACGGTGAATCCTGGAGCCACTTTGCTTCATAGCCACAAATACGTGGTAATCCATCAGGAAGAAAAGAATAATCTTCTTCTATAATTGGCAACACTATATATGATTCAGGTACATTTCCAATAATTCCCACGGTGAGGTCTTTGCCGGTCAAGAACTCCTCAATCAAAATGGGTTTTTCGTATCCAAATTTTTCTCTTGCCTTAAGAATTGCATTATTTAACTGTTCTACATTATAAGCAACACTTTTCTGGGTTATACCAAAACTGCTATCGCCATAGTTGGGTTTTGCAATAACCGGGAAAGCAATATGCATTTCAAAAACATTATCTTCCGGCTTTATGTAGAATCCTTCTGCTACAGGAACATCCATTTCTTTTGCTATTCCCCTGATTAAGGATTTATCATAACAATAGGCTAAACACTGCGGGTTTGATCCCGTATATGGAATTTTTAACATTTCTAAAAGGGCAGGAACATGTAACTCGTTTTTGGCATCGTTATTAAAACCTTCATCGCATAAGTTCAGCACATAATCAATCTGGGGCCTTTGTTTCATTAGCGTGCTAATCAGGTTATCATGATTATCAATATAAGTGAATTTATACTCATTCAAGGAACTAAGTGCAATTTTAAGCTGATGAATAGTATTATAATCATCTTCATCAAAAATCATATCGGGTTTTACTATATCATTCTTTTTTGGGTCTCCCATCACTACAACTATGTTTTTTACATTTGCCAAATTTTGTTTTTTTGGGGTCAGTTCTTTGCTAACCTTGGAAGTTATAATAATACGTCTTTCCATCATGCCCAAATCCTGGTTACGCTTTGAGTCAGTGATATATTCCCGGTGAATTTCAATGTTTTTATATCCTGCTTTTAGAAGAATTTCCGAAAGATTTTCGGGCGAATAAAGGCGTTCGGCATAAAACTGGTCTATAATAACCCCTTTTTTAATGTTTGATATGACTTCACGTGAGATAAGACGTTCGTTGTCACTGGCAAGAGAACGCTCACGGCAAACAAAGTGATTTTTATCTATCCATTCCCAACTTCTAGGACTAAAGTTTTCTTTTAAATAGCTTCCGTCTGCCACATCAATTAAAAATTTGCCATTTGGTTTTAAAATCCTGAATACTTCTTTCAAAATTTTTATATCATCATCAATACTCTCAAAATAACCAAAGCTATTTCCAAGTATCATTACAACATCGAAACTGTCAGTGGAATAAGGCAGCTTCCTTGCATCTCCTTCCTTAAAGTTTGCAACAAGGCCCTCATTAAGGCTGATTTGTTTAGCCCTGTTAATTAAATAATGGGAACGGTCCAGTCCATAAATGTTTTTAAATCCCCTGCGGGCCAATTCTAATGTATGCCTTCCCTGACCACAGGCAAGGTCAAGTATTGCCATTTCTTTTGATAAACCTAATATATTGTCAAAAATATCTAATTCGAATGATGTTATTTTTAGGTCTTCTACAACATCAGCATCTGTCTTTAGGTACATTGAATTAAAAATCCTGCGCCACCAGTCAGGTTGTAAATGGTCTTCGAGGTTTTGAACAGGACCAAAGGTTGATGGAAATTGTTTACCATTTTTTCCATTCTTATTCGTTATAATGTCATTTTTTTTTGCCATTTTTTTTAATGCTACTACAAGAATCCAAAATCATTGCTGTTGAAATAATAATGAATAATAAGGTTATCTTTTTCATCAAATAAGATATTTATATTATTAAAATGAACCCAAAAGTCTAATTCATAAATTAAGCTGGAATGAACATGAAATTAAAATGAGATTAAAATTCCAATAACGATCTTTAATGAAAACTATATTAGTATAATTTTGATATATATATTTAAAAAAAATTTGAGATGGTAATCAATTCAGGTTTACTTATTGTTGGGTTTGTAATATTGGTATTTGGGGCCAATTGGCTGGTTAACGGATCTTCTTCTTTGGCCAAAAGGATACAGGTATCGGAACTTATTATTGGATTAACGATTGTGGCATTTGGCACATCGGCACCTGAGCTTTTCGTAAACATTGTAGCCTCAAATGATAGTCTCAGTGATGTTATTCTTGGTAATGTAATTGGAAGCAATATTTTCAATTTATTACTTATTTTAGGTATTTCCGCAACAATTTTACCTATTGTTGTTCAAAGTCAAACTGTTTGGAAGGAGATACCAATTTCTTTATTGTTAGTTATCATCTTATTACTGTTGGCGAATTATGATTTTATTAGTTTCTCTAATAAAATAGATACACTTGATGGCATAATTCTTTTGCTTTTTTTTTGTGGATTTATAGGATATATAATTATCAACCGTAAAAAGGGAAGTAATGAAATGTCTGATGATATAAAGCTATATACAATTCCCATTAGTATTGTATTAATAATTATTGGCTTGGCAGGATTGATGTTAGGAGGTAAGTTAGTTGTAAATAAGTCTGTTGAAATAGCACGTTATTTTTCCATTAGTGAAAAACTTATAGGACTGACAATTATTTCTATCGGAACTTCATTACCCGAATTGGCAACATCGTTAGTAGCAGCATTAAAAAAGAAAAGTGACTTAGCCATTGGAAATGTTATTGGATCGAATATATTTAACCTGTCGTTTATTCTTGGAATTTGTGCTTTGATAAAACCCATAGACTATAATAGGGCATTTAATACCGACCTATTGGTATTAGGCATTTCAACCTTGCTAGTATTTACAGCCATGTTTACAGGTAAAAAGAAGAAACTGGACAGGTGGGAGGCAGTAATTTTACTAATAAATTTTATAGCTTATATGGTGTATATCCTTCAACGTAATTAAGGTTGTCTTAACTTAAAAGCCTTGATATAATGGACTTAATTGTTTTTTAATTTACTTTTCATTTCTCATTAATTAATATGTGCAATCTTTAGCAATAAATAAAATTGAATATGAAAACAACAAAAAAACACATAGAAAAGAAGGATGCACATAATCTTATGGTTACACAGAAAAATGTTTATGAAAAGAGTCTTGGAAAAGCTTCTTTGAAAAAAGAAACATACAAGCCTTTACACAGAAATATGTATAAATAAATTAAAAAACAATAAAGAAAAAAGATGAAAAAGAACTATATCAAAAATGACAGGTGCCTTATACTAAATCCAAATATTTGAGAGCTGTTTTGTATTTTATCGATTTTGTATGTCGTTTAACAATATAGGTTAGCATAAAAAATTCAATTAGACAATTTATTTAGAATTAAATACCCCAAATGCCATTACCGGTGAACCGGGAAAAGCCAGAGCATAATCATTGTGGCCTAAAATAATCCCATTATGGCAAGAAACAATTGTTTCTGTTAATTTTCCAAACGCATTATATACTTTAGCTATTTTATCACCAGTTTTTATTAAGTCTCCCGGCTTTTTAAAAAATCTGATAATTCCACTTGAAGAACATAAGGGTTCCGATGAATAAGTTAAAATTTTATTTTTTGTAGCATCCGGAATTTTATAATGGATTTCTAATTTTATACCCTGTACCATATTAAGTTCTTGCAAAAGATTTATTATGGCATTTAAACCAAATGCAATATTCTTTTCATTTATTGTTAGTGATTCACCTAATTCCAGTGTTAATGCCGGAATATTATGATTGTTTAGTGTAAAAGAAAATGAATTTAGAATTTTTTCAGATTCCTGGATGGCGGGAAGGTCAGTAATCATAGCATAATGATGCAAAATTGATAGCTTATCTTTATCCTCAATTGAATCAATTACCGTATAAGGAATTGACTTATTCCAATCGTTATGTAAATCAAGCACAAGATGTGGTTTTATCTCAAGAACCTTTTTCATTACGATATATGCTATTCTTTGGGCTAAAGTACCTTTACTTTTTCCAGGGAACGAACGGTTCAAATCTTCATTGCTTATGCTTATTCGTCGGCTTGCTGTTTCGAACCCAAAAGAATTTAAAAGAGGGAAAGCAAATATTTTTCCACACAATAGTTCTTTTTTTAGCAGTTTAAATAGTTCATGAATTACAACGGTACCCCCAATTTCATCTCCGTGCATACAGGCAGTAAGAACAACAACCGGCCCGGGTACTGCACCTTCTATCTCCATTAAAGGCAAACGCCTAAGAGACAAATCGTAACCTGTCATTACCTTTAGAAACGAATAATGTAATTTAGTTTTGTTCATTAGTGTTATAGGCTAAATGATTGAAATAGGCCTTTCTTTTTCTCAACCTTACCATGAAAAATTTCTTTATGTACACTTCGTATATCTTCAATTGTATAAAGGGCCAGTGGATTGTATGTTTTTATAGTATCGAGCACTTCACCAATATTTTTCCTGTTTATTATGATATACAAAACAGCAACTTCTCCATTTATCCCATTTGCCTTTAATGATGTTATCCCGAATCCTTTGTTTTTTAGTGCATTAATTAGTTCTATTGCTTCTTTCCTGGTTATAACACGAATTAATTCATGGCCAATGGCCAGCTTTTCTTCTAAAATCATTCCTGCATAATTGCCGGTCGCAAACCCTCCGGCATAAGCAATATAGCATGCCCAATTATCCAGGTTTTCCATGATTCGGCTTATCGCGAAAATCCAAATTAATATCTCAAAAAATCCAAAGAAAGGTGCGAGTTTTTTATATCCTTTAGACACAAAAATAATTCTTAACGTTCCCATTGAAACATCAATAATTCTTAAAAAAAAAATCATTAATGGCAACAGAATATATGTAAATGCTTCCGATTTAAAGAATTCCATCGTATAATATTTATTTCAATTTAATTTATGCTGCCAATTTGGGAAGTATAGTTTCTATATTAATTGTCTTAAGTATGTTTTCCATTTTTACCAAATGAATTAATTCATTCAATTCCTCTGATACATTTGAGATATAAAATTGTTTTCTTGAGTTAGTACTCAACATATTAATATCTGAAAGCATTTTAAATGATGCAGAATCGATAAAATCAATTCCTTTTAAATTAAGTATTAAGTTAGTAATATCATTTCTATTATTGTAGTTAAAAAGAATATTTCTAACCTTTTTTATAATAAGAATATCAAGTCTTTTCCTTTTTTTAAAGGATAAGATCATATTTTTGTCATATATATTTATTTGGAACATTTTCCTGCCATTTTAAAATAAAATGCAAATTTGAATCTAGTTAATTAAAACTTTATAAACATGACATTAAAAAGAGATTAAAATTAGAGACATAATTAATTACCCTTAAATAAAGCGAAAGAATAATAAGCTGATAGAAATCATAGAAAAGACTTTAAAAAAATTGTTATCAAATACCGCGAAAGAGAGGATATAAACCATTATTCGAAAAATATTTGAGAATATCTATTTCTTACAGGATGGGGTATAATATTTGGTTAATTGTTCATCTGTTTTATTGTTATTCCATTTCCTTTTAATTCTCCGTACGGCTTTTTTGCACAGGAAAGACATAGTTGAAAATTTTCCTGTACTTCAATACGGGAGGCCATTGTTTTTTCGTTGCAAGCAACGCAAATAGTACTGTCGTGTATAGGGGCATATTCTGGTAATTCCGGGCATACCTCCTGTTCATTGAAAATCTTTTCAAAATCCGAATGAAGCATATCAAATGAAGCCTCTATTCCATATTCACGAAATTTAGCACGTAACTCAGGAGCATGATTTCTTTCAATAACCACTTTTTGAAAATATTCATAAAACCCGGGATGTTTATCCTGTAAATAGTTCCTTGAGTCGTTACGGACAATAATTCTAATCCCTTTTCTTTCGCGTGTAGCAAGAGTAAAAGCATTTTTACCCAAATCTTTAAAAATTAGCGCATTATTACCAAATGAGCATCCGGTTATAAATTGTATCCCATCAGAAAAACAATTATTAGTTTCTGTAATGGCCATTAAATCTTCCATGCCATCTGAAAATGTTCTTATTTTTTGCATGGCATAAGTTGCTGCCATTACCCCCATTGCCAAGCCAGGGCAAAAATGACCATGAAGCTGGCCTGCTTCAAGCAATAAGGCATCTAGATCGTTATTTTTTATACAACGGACAATATCCCACCGGGGGCTATGTTTCAGCCGATTTGTATCAATGGTTTTACCATGTTCTTTATAAAAAGAAATATTACATGGTTTAATGTCTAAAACAGGTGTGCCATCAATAGCGTCTAGCCCGGATACAGTTAGTTCATTTCTTTCCCTTGATAGCAACTTAACCGTGGTATGCCCCAATGTGCTCGGCCGTCTGGGACTTCGTGAGGCAAATACACCTTTTACCTGTCCATCATAAATAGGTCCCTTGAGCCAGTATCCTTCCGATTTATGAAAGTGAAAAGTAATATCTATATAATTTGATTCTTCTATCCTGTATAAGCCTTCTTCAAATTCAGGATCAAGTATGATTTTACTTTCGTGTTTCCCCATCAGAAAAGGATCTGCTGGTTCTTTGAAAATATTTTTAACTATTCCAATTGGTTCAATTTTAATCATTGTTTTTTGGTTTACTCTGGTATAAAAAATATATGATTATTCTGTTGAAGTACCTTAACATTAATTTTATAAAGCTCTTTAATGTTCCAGGCTGTCATAATTTCACGGCCACCGTATGAGAATACCGAACCCTGGTGTAACATCATCATTTGGTTACAATACCTTACTGCAGAATTCAGGTCATGAATGGCAATGATTATCGTAATTCCATTTTCCGATAATTCTTTCAGCAGTTGAAGAACATCTAAGGCATGGCGTAAATCCAGGTTAGCCGTGGGCTCATCCATCAGCAATATTTCAGCCTCTTGTGCCAGTGCCCTTGCAATGAACACCCTTTGCCTCTGCCCACCGCTCAGTTCATTTAAATAAGACAGGGCAATATCTTCGAGTTCAAGCATTTTTAATGCCCTGAGCACAACAGTATAGTCTTTTTTACCGGGTGTCCAGCCTATGTGAGGTTTGCGGCCCATTAATACCGCATCAAACACTTTTACCGGGTGATATTGTTCCATTTGTGGTACATAGGCAACAGTGCGGGACAGTTCATTCCGGTCAAAAAGATTAATGTCCCGGTTATTAATAAAAATATGCCCTGATATAACGGGTAAAATACCACACAATGTTTTTATCAGGGTACTTTTTCCCGATCCGTTTGGGCCCACAATCCCAACAAACTCCCCTTTTTTTATTTCTGCTGAAATATCTTTTAAGGTAAGATCGGTTTTATAAGCAAAATCAAGGTTTTTAATTTCAATCATCATACGCCTCTTCCCATATTTTTAATTAAAAGATAAATAAATAAAGGGGCGCCTAGAAACGAAGTAAGTATGCCCACGGGTAATACAACAGGTGAGAGCAGGGTTCGTGCAGCAGTATCGGCAAAAAGCAAAAACATACTGCCAAACAAAGCAGAAGCAGGTATTAAGAACCGTTCATCAGAACCAATAAACCGGCGCACTATATGAGGTACCAGCAGTCCTACAAAAGCAATAACACCAAAAAAAGAAACCGTTATGGCAGATGTCAGTGAAGCTATCATCATACCCGTAATTCTAAC
>CAZWGG010000119.1:0-10752 GCA_964633305.1 uncultured Bacteroidales bacterium | reverse complement strand
CGGAAAGCGTAGTAGTAATTGTAGGTACTGAAAAAGCTAAACTTTCTAAAGGAGTATACCCCCAGGGTTCATAATATGAAATAAAAACGGTAAGATCCATACCAATTAATAAATCGTAATAAGGCTTATTAAATATTCCATCTTTGCCATTGAGATAAGAGGGCACGTAAATGATTTTTACCTTGTTGCTTTTTTCATTTTTTAGTCCTACCATTTTTATCCTGTTAAGGATCGGGTCCCATTCCGGATCATGCAAATTGTGGGTGAGATATTTTGATCCTGAAAGTAATTCGGATTGATCATTTATTTTTTGTAAAAGATCTTTTCTTGGTCCATAATGATTTGCAGGTATAAGAACAAATGCAACGATTCTTCGTTGAAGTTCCGCTGATTTATTTATCTCACCAAGCGAATCGATAAAAAGATCAATGCCTTTGTTTTTAAACTCATACAGTCCACTTGTTGCAATAAAAAAGGTATTATCTTCAATTTCTTCTCCTAATAAATATTCTGTAATTTCCTTAAGTTTTTTTCTCGATTCTTTTCTTTTTTCCTGGGATTTATCATCATTTGGTGCTAACGTTTCCTCGAATCCGTTTGGAGTAATTATATCAACATCCCTTTTCAGAAATTGACTGCATTCACGGGTTGTTATCTCACTTACTGTTGTTAAAATATCAGCATTTTGTGCGGTAAGTTTCTCAAGAGATTGTTTTGATATGATATTGAATTCTTTGGCAATTTCTTCTTCATTATAATTATGAAGGTTTTTATATAATTGACGATTATTTGCAGCAAGACATCTTCCAAGTACTGTTGCATGGGTGGTAAAAACACTGGCTACCTGGGGAAGCCTGGGTTTTAGATAAAGAATTCCTACTCCTGTCATCCATTCATGAAATTGGGCAACTATTTTATCTGAAATTGTAAGGTTAAATTTTATAAAACTTTC
This sequence comes from uncultured Bacteroidales bacterium, assembly GCA_964633305.1. Classification (GTDB taxonomy): domain Bacteria; phylum Bacteroidota; class Bacteroidia; order Bacteroidales; family UBA10428; genus CAZWGG01. The sequence goes on along the minus strand of CAZWGG010000119.1, from coordinate 9,800 downwards.
AATTACTTTACCTACTGTATATCCGAATAGGGCAGGTTCTATATAATCCCATTGACCTGAAAGTGAATCAAGCTTGTAACTCTCCCATAATTCGGCAAATATCTTGTCTTTATAGTTAATCATTTCTGAAAAATCAATAATGATAGCAACCGGATATCCATTGATATTCCACCTTCCTATTTTTATTCGCAATCCTTCGGCTTCGGCCTGCCTTTTCCAAGCAGAATATAGTTGGGTATCTTCCATAAATTCCGGGTTCCCTCCTTCATCCCGTATAATATCCGGCCCAATTACAATATAATTATTCTGCAGTTCATTTACCATAGTTATGGCTTTAGTAGCAATTACCGTATGTATTCCTCCTATTGCATTACATACTTCCCAACTAACTTCAAATAAATAATCTGGTTTTAAATCATTACTTGTCATACTTTACCAATTAAGTTGATTTAATGCTTTTTTAAACATTAATATTTTTTATTTATCTTTTTTTGATTGACCCCGGTGATTTTGAGCCGGTTGTTTTTTTGTTTTATAAGGAGTTTTCTTCTTAGATGTGTTTTTTAGTTTTTTTATTTCAGCTTCATATTTTTCGATAACTTTATTTTTTTCTTCAATAACATCACTTAGGTTAGAAATTTGCTGATCTTTATCTGATTCGGGAACTAAGGCATTTAATCTAAGTTTAAAATCACTTAGTATATTCATGTAATTGATATATGCATCATACGGAGATTCGTAGGGATTAAAGTACGCATGTACTTCACCGTCCGAGAAGAATTTTGTACACATATAATAGAAATGGTCACTGGCTTGCAGATATCTCCAGTCTTTACATAATTTCGGATCATCACATCTATCCATTCTGGCTGTTAATTCATATAATTTATTAAAAGCATCTTCTTGGAGCTCATTTCCTAACCATGCGGTAAGATCTCTCTCTTCATCGGCCCAAGAGATAGGGTGTGGAACGTTAACACTTGCAACGGGTTGTAAATTTTCTGCTACATCACCCGGTGTGCAAAATGTAAAGTCAGAGCGTTTGAATACAGCTTTGGGTAATTCCTTTAGGAACTCAAAAATACCTGTATCCATCCATTGATGTTCTCCGAAAGTTTCATAATCCATGAAAAGGTTAACTACTTCTTCTTGTTTATCTAATTTATTTAGCCAGTCAACAAATTTATCACTTGTAAGTGGATATTCAGACCAACCTTTATTAGAAAACCGGAAGGCAATGTCATCACTTAACTTGAAATTTTTAAGTAAAATTTTTAATCTAGGGTTTATGACATTGTAATAAACAAAATTTGGGCTTTTCCATCCTAAAATATGTTTGGCCCCTTCGGTTAACATTGCTTTAAATCCCATATCAGCTACAATCTTTCCAATGTCATCGGAATATATTAATTCTGTATTTCGAAAGACGGACGGTTCTTGTCCGAAATAGCTTTTAATTCGTTGAGAATGGTCCTTTACCTGTTTCTCAAATTCATTTCTATCTTTTAATGAAACCAAGGAGTGAGAATAAGTTTCTGCAAGAAATTCAACACTTCCTGTTTTAGCAAGTCTCTGGAAACTTTTAAGTACTTCGGGGGCATAAAGCTCAAATTGATCCAGTGCAATACCTGTAATTGAAAAAGCAACTTTAAATTGTTGACCATATTCTTTAATGATTTGATATATAATGTTATTAGCCGGGAGATAACAATTGTCGGCTACTTTACGCATTATTGATTCATTCATGTAGTCGTCATAATAATAGTGTTCGGTACCAATATCAAAAAAACGGTATCGTCTTAGCCTGAATGGTTGATGTATTTGAAAATAAAGACAAATAGTTCTCATTTCACTTAATGGTTGAATATGGTTTATAATAAATTAAAGTTATATATTTTCATAATATTGAGTTATATATTTCTTTTACCTGAAAGGCTGTATTTTCCCATTTTAGATTATTTACTTCTTCTTTAGCATACTTTTTAAACATTTTAGCGAGTCCGTCATAGGATAATATTCCGTAAATTGCATCGGCCATAGCCCTGATATCCCAAAAGTCAACTTTTAATGCATGTTTTAGTATTTCGGACACACCTGATTGCCTGGAAATAATCACAGGAACATTTGATTGCATTGCTTCAAGAGGAGAAATTCCAAATGGTTCTGATACAGAAGGCATTACATACACATCGCTAAGCGCAAATAGCTGTGCTACATTATCTCCTTTCAGAAATCCTGTAAAATGAAACTTTTCACCGATCTTAAGAGAGGCAACCCTTGCAATCATCCTGTTTAACATATCACCACTTCCAGCCATTACAAATCTTACTTTATCTATTTTTTTTAAAACCGTATATGCTGCTTCAACAAAATATTCGGGACCTTTTTGTATTGTGACCCTGCCAAGGAATGTTACAATTTTCTCGTTTATTCCTTTTTCATATTTCAATTTCTCTTGATTAATAAAGGGTTCAACAGCATTATACACAGTTTCCACTTTACCAGGATCTATTCCATACTTTTCAATAATAATACTTTTAGTTAAGTTACTTACAGCTATTATTTTATCAGCAGCCTCCATTCCTCTTTTTTCAATTTCATAAACACCGGGATTTACACTTCCCCCGCTACGGTCGAAATCGGTGGCGTGGACATGAATAACCAGTGGTTTACCTGAAACATGCTTGGCAGCAATGCCAGCAGGGTAAGTAAGCCAATCGTGGGCATGAATAATATCGAAATCAAAATTAGTACCAATCATTGATGCCACGGCAGCATAATTAGCGATTTCCTGGAATATATTTTCACCATAACCGCCTGAAAAGTTAAATTTACCGGAAAATGTAGTTTGAATAAATTTTTTCTCTCTAAATTTTGATTGTCGAACTAACTTTTCGTATTCTTCAGGGCTCGTGTATGGAATTAATTGAGATCCTACTTCAATAAAATTTATTTTCTTGAAAAATCCTTGATAATCTATGAGCCGGTCACTCACAACTACTTCTCCTGCATTAATAAGCTTTACATTATTTTGATCTTCATCACCATAAGCTTTTGGCACAACAAAAAGAATATCGAAATTGCCTACGCTATTTAAGCCTTTAGTCAGTCCATAGCTGGCAGTTCCTAAACCTCCTGATATATGGGGTGGAAATTCCCACCCAAACATTAATACTCTCATAATAGAAATGTTCTTTAACTTAATTAAAAGTAGAACAATTAATTATTCTTCTTGTTTGAAATTTTCAATTTTATGAATGATACTAAGTAAAGCAGCAACACTCCATGCCTGTGAAATAGCTCCCCTAGGGTAATGCGGAGGGTCTCCGTCATAAATTTCAGATATTGTTCCAATGCCATGTTCATACATAGCGGGTTCAAAATCATTTACAATTTTCTTTACAAATGAAAAGCCACAGGTTTTATGCAGCCTAATGTATCCTTCACAGAAATGTTCAAGCAGCCATGGCCAAACAGTTCCCTGGTGATATGCTTCATCACGTTGTTTTTGATTTCCCTCATAAATACCTTTATAATCCTCATTTTTGGGAGAAAGTGTTCGCAAGCCTCTTGGTGTTAGCAAGTATTTTTCTAAAACATGCAAAATAGCAACTTTTATTTCATCATCAATAGGTGAATAATCTAAAGATACTGCAATAACCTGGTTTGGACGTATTGACCAGTCTTTTTTATTTTGGTCAACATAGTCTGCAAGATATCCCTTTGAAGCATTCCAAAATTCTTGTATAAAATATTTTTCAATTATTTTCGGTAATTTCTGCCAATTACTTACAAAAGTATCATCTTTAGCTCGTTTAGCCATCTCAAGGGTAAAAAGTATTGCATTATACCAGAGGGCATTTATTTCTACAGGACAACCTATCCTCGGAGTAACCGGCTTTCCATCAACACTTGCATCCATCCATGTCAATGCTTTTCCTGCATCTCCGGTGTAAATCAAGCCATTGTCCAACATTTTAATGTTAAACAAGGTACCTGCCCTGTAAGCTTCGAGTATAGATTTCATTGCTTTCCCATAGGTTTTCCAGGCATAAGCATACGAATGTGAAAATTTCACATATTGTTGAATTGCCCAAAAATACCATAAAGGAGCATCTACTGAATTTAAAGTACCCGTATCATTACTTCCTGCGTTTGGGAAAAGACCATTTTTCAATTTTGAAGTCATCGTATCAAGAACATCCTTGCAGGTTTTTGTATCACCTATTGCCAATGTTAATCCCGGCAACGCGATAAAAGTATCCCTGCCCCAAGTTCCAAACCAAGGGAAGCCGGCAATTATTTCTGTTTTTTTGTTTTTTCGTACTATAAATTGATGGGCAGCATTTACGAGGCAATTCTTGAAACTATCACGTGGAATACGTTTAGCAAACTCATTTGTGAATCTTCTTTTTAATGAATCAGTGTTATCAACAACAGTTGTTGACGCCGAAAAAATTATAACCTCCCCTTTTGTTACAGGAAATTCAAAATAACCCGGAACAAATAAATCTTCTTTATAATCATACCCTCTTTTGAGTTCTTCCATGTATTCGATATTATAGTACCAGTCCGGACTCGGGATAAATTCCACAGGTTTTGAGAATTGCATGTATAAATATGGGTATCCATCGTAAAGCCTTGATTTAATACCGTTTGTAATGTATTTTACTTTAGTATTGGCATGCATGTTTACTTTACTCAAATGATGTACGTTTCTAAAAGCAAGAAATGGCCTGAACCTTAACATTGTTTTTTGGTCAGCTTCGACGACAGTGTACCTAATAAGAACTTGTTGTTCTTTTTCTACAAGAAATCTCTCTTTTTCAAGCACAACATTACCTACCCTATATACAATTTTCAGAACAGGTTCAGCTTGAAAATCTCTTATGTATTTATGGCCCTTTGGGCTGTAATTATCTCCTTCATATTTATGTATACCCAGGTTAAATTCACTGCCGTGTTCAACAATTGTTTCATCAAGTGTTGAAAGCAAAACGTGCCTGTCTTCATCTAGATGTTCCATGGGACATACAAGTAATCCGTGGTATTTCCTTGTGTTGCAACCTACAATAGTTGTACTTGCATAAGAACCCGCACGGTTGCTTCTAAGAATTTCTTTATTTAATGAATATTCCAGATTAATTAATTGTGTCTTATCAAATTCCAGGTAACTCATCCCCAGTTGTTTTAGTTAAAATCAAGTTATAAAATAATTATCTAAACTCCTCACATGTGATTTAAATATTAATAAACACTTTTATAAAGATAGTTAAACTAACTATGCTAAAATATAATTTCAAGTTGTGATTTTAAAATAAATTAGTAAATATTTAGTTGCTTATAAAAGTGAATAATTTAAATTTGAAAAAATTTAAAAATGATAAAATCAATATACACACTATTACTGCTTTTTTTGTTTTCTTCTTGTTATAGAGACAAAACAGAATTTACAATAAAAGGTTCGCTTAAAGGATATTTTCCCAACAAAATTTATTTATTTAAATTGAAGAATACCGGCATTGTTCCTGTTGATTCAACAAAAATGTCGGATAAGGGTGAATTCTTCTTTAAAGCAAAAACAAATATACCAGCATTTTACCTGCTAAAAATTAAAAACAGCAAGGGTATTTACTTGCTGGCATCACCCCACGATAATATTAAAATTTATATCAATGCCGATAATTTTGATATTGAATATGTAGTTGAAGGATCAATAGAGTCAAGAAGGATAAGCAAATTAACTAAAGAGCACCACAAAACATTGGGAAAGATTACTGATTTATCTATTGAATATGAAAAAAACATGAGTAATCCAAATTTTCAAAGTGCAAAATATGATAGTCAGTATACAGCAATTGAAAAAAATTTTAAGGTATATGCCACTAATTTTATTATGGAATCTCCTGGTTCATTTTCCAGTTTGATGGCGCTTTATCTTCAATTGGGAATTAAAACACCCCCGGTTTTTGATCGTAAGAAAGACTTTAAACTTTTTGAGCTTGTGGATTCTTCACTAACAGCATTATATCCGACTTCAGAGGCAGTTATTAAACTTAACCGGGAAGTGGTTGAAATGAGAGAAAAGTTAAAGTTAGAGGTTGGAGCTGTGGCACCGGAAATTGCTTTACCCGATACAAGTAATCAAACTATTTCATTAAAATCTTTTAATGGAAAATATGTTCTCATAAATTTTTGGGCTTCCTGGTGTTCCGAATGCCGCGAACAAACAAGACATTTAATCAAAACTTATCAAAAATATAAAGAAAAAGGTTTTATGGTTTACCAGGTATCCTTAGATAAAACAAAAAAATCATGGAGGGAAGCCATAGAACAGGATGAAATTCCTTATGTTAATGTAAGCGATTTGAAATTTTGGAATTCAAAAGCTGCAAAATTATATAAAGTCGAGAATATACCTTATAACGTTTTAATTGATAGAAAAGGAGAAATTGTTGAAAAGAATATTAGACTAACAAAACTAGATAGTGTACTTAACAAATTATAAAAATTATATGAAAAGTTATATTTCGGCAATAGTTATTTTACTATGCCTGCTAGCCTGCAATAGAAATAAAGTTAAAGTATCCGGTGAGATTACAAACTCCGAAAACACAATGATTTACTTTGAAAAAATTGGTGTTTATTCTACTAAAATGCTGGATTCAGCTCTTTTAAAATCTAATGGTAAATTTGCATTTAAAACAAGCATGGAATATCCGATGTTTTACCAGCTTAGGTTTGAAAATAATGAAATAATTAGTTTGCTCCTCGAACCCGGTGAAAAAGTTCATGTTACAGCTGATTTAAATAATTTAGTAAATTCTTGGCATATTAATGGATCACAAGGTTCAATTCTTGTTGCCTCGCTTAATGATAAATTATTTGAAACAAGAAAAAAGCTTGATACAATTAAAGTTTTATTTGAAAAGAGCATAGATGCAACTGTTAAAGATAGTTTGATTGATGAATATGAACGCATAATTAAAGATCATAGGAGGTTTACAATATCTTTTATCCTTGAATTTCAAAATTCAATGGCAAGTATCATGGCCCTTTATCAACAACTTGACGACAATGCTTATGTCCTTAATAGGATGAAAGATATACAGTATTTCAAGATTGCCTCCGATTCATTATTCAAGAAATATCCCCGTTCAAAACACGTTATTGCGCTTAAAAAAAATACAGAAAGACTGTTAGAAAAGTATAAAGAACAGAAATTGTTAAGTATGGCTAAAGTAAATGAAGAAGGGATTCCTGATATAGCTTTACCTAATGTGAAAGATGATACCGTAAAACTATCATCGATAAAGGGGAAATATGTATTGTTAAGCTTTTGGGCTTCATGGGACAATCCAAGTATTGAATATAGCATCGAACTTAAAGATATATATGCCAAATTTAGAAAAAGGGGGTTTGAAGTATATCATGTTGCTTTTGACAAATCAAAAGAGTCTTGGCTTAAAGCCGTTAAATTTGATGCATTGCCATGGATAAATGTCATTGACTCAACATTTCCCAATTCTTATACAGCAATGGTGTATAACGTGCAGAAACTGCCAGCAAATTACCTTATTGATAAAAATTTTGAAGATATTATTGCAAAAAATATTAATCCTGCAAAATTAGATAGTAAGCTATCTGAATTATTAAATTAAAATTCCTGGATTTTGGCAAGAGATAAAAAGTATTATTTTATTTCAGATATTCATTTAGGTCTCTATCCGTCTGAGAAAAGCCTGGAGAGGGAAAAAATTCTTGTAAAATGGCTTGATACGATCAAAAATGAAGTTAGTGAACTATTTTTAGTCGGTGATATTTTTGACTTTTGGCATGAATATAGTAAGGTTGTTCCAAGGGGTTTCACTCGCTTTCTGGGAAAAATTGCGGAAATATCTGATAATGGTACAATAGTTCATATGTTTACAGGCAACCATGATATATGGGTTTACGATTACCTTCCCAAAGAACTTGGATTGGAACTTCATAGAAAGCCAATAACCAGGGAGATTAACGGGTTAAAAATTTTTATTGGCCATGGTGATGGAATGGGAAAGGGAGATATCGGCTATAAACTGTTAAAAGGAGTATTCACTAATAAGGTACTTCAGTGGTTATTTGCGCGTTTGCATCCTAATTTTGCCATGTGGATCGGACAAAAATGGTCAAAGAATAGCAGGTATGGAAGGGGTATAATTGCTGAACCATTTCGTGGAGAAGATAAAGAACTCCAGGTTGTTTTTGCAAAAGAATTTCTTAAAACCTCAGACTATGATTATTTCATATTCGGACACAGACATGTTCCCTATAAAGTTCAAATTGCTGCTGGCACCTGGGTCATAAATCTTGGCGATTGGATCAATAATTTTACTTTTGCAGTACTTGATGGCAAAAAAATTGAATTGCAATCTATTTATCCGGAAAATAATCAGAACATTTTGTATGTAAACATGTAAAATCGTTTTATATGGGTAATCCATCCATGGTGGGAAACATGTAAAAATGCTTTTAGTGATAAAAGAAGATATCCGGTAACTGACTTCGCCCGATTGTACAAAATATCACTTTTATTTCATACTGATATAATTATAGAAATAATTCTATTAGCCTATCTTCAAACAAACAGTTAATTTTTTTGTTATTTATACTAATAAAATGATAAGTCTATGTCTGATTTGAAAGAAATCCAAAGGGAATATGATAACCCGCTTCTTGATTTAGCCGATATGCATTCCGATCCATTTGTTCAGTTTAAATATTGGTTACGTGATGCTATGAAAGTTCAGGAAAGAGATTATAATGCAATGATACTGGCAACCGCTGGTACTAATAGTATTCCTTCAGCAAGGACTGTTTTGCTTAAAAACTTTGACCAAAATGGATTCGTGTTTTTTTCTAACTATGATAGTAAAAAGGGTAAACAAATTGCTGAGAATCCATTTGCAGCTTTGGTTTTTTACTGGAATAAACTTGATAGGCAGATATGTATTAATGGAAAAGTAGATAAAACATCGAGAAAAGAATCAGACGAATATTTTAAAATTCGCCCCGAAGGAAGTAAAATTGGAGCATGGGCATCACCTCAAAGCCAGCGTATTCCAGATCGTAAATATATTGAACGACTTCAGAAGATTTACTATGAAAAATCTCAGGGTGAAGACATAAACCGACCAGAAAACTGGGGAGGCTATCGACTTACTCCTAATCGTTTTGAATTCTGGCAAGGAAGGGAGAACAGATTGCATGACAGGTTTGAATATGTCTTATCAAATATGAACTGGGATATATATAGGTTAGCGCCATAAGTAATTATTGACTTGGTAAATATAAAAAATAATATTCCATTTTTTTGTTGCATTTAATCAAAAACTTATGTAACTTGTTAATAATAAATATAATCAGGACTATAATGACGATTGCATGCCAAGAATTAAGTAGCGCCTGGTATTATGCAGTTAATTCTATTGAAGATATTTTGCTTGTTATCAATAGAGAATGGCAAATTGAAGATATTAACCAGGCCGGGGTCGATCTTTTAAATTTATCAAAAGCAGATATTGTTGGAAAACACTGTTATTCTTTGCTTTTAAAGAAAAAAATTCCATGTAAAAATTGTATACATAAGAAAGCCATTGAATTGAGAAAGACTGTAAAATCAAGCCATACAATAGAAATTGGAAATAAGTCTTTTTTACAAAAATCAACTCCTATTTTTAACGAGGCAGGTCATCCGGAAAAGTTTATTGATATTTTACTGAATTTTTCTTTAGCATATGATTCAGGTAAAACACTAGACT
>CAZWGG010000118.1:0-10761 GCA_964633305.1 uncultured Bacteroidales bacterium | reverse complement strand
TATCACAAACACCTTTTTAAAAAGATTTTTGTGCGTTAGCACATGTTATTAAAAGGTTTAGGTTGTTTTTATTATAATTTTTTTAAAAAAGCACTTGACGTTAGCTAGTTGGTCTAATTATAGAATATCAGGAGGTTTAACTGGAGTTATGAATTTTTCACAAAAATCTAAAATTTTTATATTCAATATTTCTCCCAAGATGCTAGTGTACAAAGACATAAATAAGGTACCATTCTCAAAATTACATATATGGTAATTATTAACTTTGAACATTATATAGTATATTTCATTTATATACTCAATAGTCTAATTTAGTAGATTAAATTACAATTCCAGCTTTACATATTATGTATTTATTTCTATATTTTGTGTGGGTCCATACTTATGTCTCAATACACTAGTCTCTTTGTATGTTTTCAACAATTTCAAATAATATCTCAATAAATGCTTTTCAGCTTCATATCAACTATCAGTGCTGTCCACCTTTGCACCTTCTGCAATTGCAATCGCCATTTTTTGTGTATTTCCTGTGCCGCTCCAATAAATAATTGATATTTTTTTCAGATTGATTATCCTCACCTTTATTATTTTGTGTTAATCTATAGTTGATTAACAGACACCGTTCTTAAGCTGTTTTAATGTTTTTCCCAGAGAATTACCACTGCCTGTGTGGCATCTTACTACGGGTATTTTCTTCTTTTTGGCTTCCTTTACTGCAGTAAGCACCATTTTATGTGATATTGTACTTGTGAATAATACAATCGCATCAGGTAGCCCAATACTCTTATCGAATTTTGGAGGCATTTGGGTAAAAACCTTTATTCTGTGTCCATGTTTGTCTCCAATAATTTTATATTTATCTTGGCATTCTCTCGTGTCCGCCTACCAGTACAATACTCATTTAATCCCTCTCTTTATTGCTTCAAATCATCACAACCGCAACTACTACCACATGGTTTGCTGTAAGGGCACCCAATACATTTGACACCTTTTCGTTTTTCAATAACAATTTTAGCAATTGCAATAGTTATAATTGCTAAAATAATGATCATTACAATTATATTAGCCATAGTTTTCTCCTAAATACTTAACGCTGACTTTGCAACTGCTTTTTGTTCGCCTTTTCTTGTAAGATAAAAAACACAGCCGATCATTGCGATTACAGCAATTAAACCCGGTAAGAAGCCACTACCCAAAGCACTTGTTGTTAGTAAAGTTCCTATCTGATAAGTAATAAATGCAACTACATACCCCATACCTAATTGGAATGCAATACCACCCCACAGCCACTTTTGGTTCTCCATCTCAGAGTTCATGGCACCAATAGCAGCAAAACATGGAGGTGTAAACAAGTTAAACATTAGATATGCTAATGCAGCTGCAGAGGTTAATCCCATTATACCTGCAACATTTACTGTTCCTTCAACCAGAGCAAGTTCTTCCGTATCAATGAAGTTTGTAATTGAATATACAACAGCCAATGTACCAACTACATTCTCTTTTGCAATGAAACCGGTAATTGCCGCTGCAGCCAATTGCCATACCCCAAATCCTAATGGTATTAATAAAATAGCAAATGGTGACGCTATAGTAGCTAGAATACTGGTTCCTTCTGCACCTTCAGCAACTACTTGGAATTCCCAGTTAAATGTTTGCATAATTTGTACTACAGCATTACAAAGAAGAATAATAGTACCTGCTTTGACAATAAATGCTTTTGCTCTGGAAAGCATATCGATTGTAGCTCTCTTGATACTTGGGAATTTATACTCCGGCAACTCCATAATGAAGAATGATCTTGCATTTTTTTCACCAGTAATTCTTACTATTACTAAAGCCCCGATAATAATAATAGCAATAGCTAAAAAGTACATTGTTGTTCCTACCCATGCCGCATCATTAAAAAACACGCCTGCAAAGAGGGCGATCACAGGTAATTTCGCCCCACATGGCATAAAAGGTACAAGCATGGCGGTAGTTCTTCTTTGCCTTTCATTTTTAATTGTTCTCGTTGCCATAATTCCCGGAATAGCACATCCTGTTCCAATAACCATAGGGATGATTGATTTACCCGATAATCCAACTCGTTTGAAGAATCTATCCATAACAACAGCAACACGTGCCATATAACCACAATCTTCAAGTAATGCCAGTAAGAAGAATAATACCATGATAAGTGGTAAGAAACCTACAACAGCACCAACCCCACCTATTATACCATCTAAAAGAATGGCACTTAGAACAGGCGATACTTCTTCTCCAAGTAATCCCTCAGCAAAGCCATAAAATCCATCTATCCATCCAACTAAGGTATCCGCTAATACCGGTCCTACATGGGCCTGTGAAATGAAAAACACTGTCCACATCACTACTGCAAAGATCGGAATTCCTAGCCATTTATGTGTTAAAACTCTATCAACTGCATCTTGCCTAGTTTGACGATTGCTGCTTACTTTTCTATCTTCAACTTCGGAAACAACACTTTTTACAAATTCAAATCGTTTTCTGTCAGAAGCTTCAACTGCACTTTTTTCAGCCATATTAACTGCCAAACTATAAAATGGTTCTGTTTGTTTCTTGCATTTTACTGCTACTGCAGTAGAAATAAGTTCTTGTAAACCATTATTGTTTCCATTGGTCGATATAGTTTCAACAACAGAACAACCTATTCTTTGGGATAATGCTTTTACATTTATTACTGTCCCTTTTTTCTTATTTAAATCACTCTTGTTAAGGGCAATGACAACCGGTATCCCAAGTTCAAGAAGCTGAGTTGTAAAAAATAAGCTTCTGCTTAGGTTTGTGGCATCAACGATGTTAATAATAACATCCGGATTTTCATTTTTAACGAAGTTCCTAGTAATGTTTTCCTCTGAAGTAAAAGGTGACATTGAATATGCTCCCGGAAGGTCTACTGCAATAATCTCAGCATTTCCTTTATTAAGGCTTTTCTTAATCTTCCCTTCCTTTTTTTCAATGGTTACACCTGCCCAGTTGCCAACTCGTTCAATTTTTCCTGTAATTGCATTAAATAGCGTTGTTTTCCCACTATTAGGATTTCCCGTAAGTGCTATTTTCATAAGTTACCTCCTTCTACATTTATAAATAATTGTTAGCGTTGCCTAACTCTTTTTGTATAATAACCCCATATAATTTATAAAGTTATATATCTTAAGTTAATCAGCGTTAACTTGATTGCGAAAAATAATTATACAATTATAGTTTCGGCTAAATCCTTATCAATACTATATCTTGCATCCTTTACAGAAATAACATAGTTTTCACCTAGTACAGATAGTACCGTTACTGTTTCACCCTTGTAACATCCTAATGTAAATAGAAAGTTCTTAAGTTCTTCATCGGTCTTAACTTCTTTAATAGAATATTCTCTGTTAATTTGTGCCTTCGTCAAATTTTTCACTTCACTACTGCTCTCTTCCATCTTTTCATTGGTCAAAAATATTATTTTACTACTAATCTCGTTATACATATTAAAACCTCCCAAAATACAGTTTAAACAATCATTGCAAATTGATAGTCATTATTATATTTGTTAGTCTCTACTAACTTTATTATAACAAAAAATTTTCTGTTTATCAATATCATTAAAAATCTTTTTTATTCCTTCGTAGGACAGTCATCAGTTATATAGCCGTTTTTGCATAAAAAATCAGTTAATCTATCCATAGTTTGAGGGCTTACAATATGTTCCATAAGACAAGCATCTCTCTCGGCTATCTCTAAATCTACATTGAGGACTTCAACGAGAAATTGTCTAAGTTTCTTATGTTTTTGAATTACTTTATTAGCTATTTTTCTTCCTTTTTCAGTCAATTCAACAGGTCCATATGTTTGTTGAATAGCAAGCCCTAATTCTTTGAACTTATTTATTGCTTGATTCACACTTGGCTTAGCAATATTTAGCTTATTTGCTATATCGGTAATACGAGCAGATTTTGTGTCTCCCTCAAGCTCAAGTATAGTTTCTAAATAATCTTGCATTGATGCCGTCAAATCCATATCTTTCGACATTCTTATCACATCCTTTTTGCACATAAAATAACACGTAATATGTTAGGCTATACTTACATTATAAATTTTCTAAAATTTAATGTCAAGCTGTACGTTTAAATGAATGGAAGTTTGACGTATTCAATGTTATATGAACATTTGATTAATCCAACAAAAAAATTTAAGAGAATTTATAAAGTCTCTTTTTAAGCATACATTTATCTGCTTTTTGTTCAATTACTTTTCTTAATGCTCTTTTTTACATTTTTTTGTCTTTGGAAAATTATATCTAAATCCGAAATATAAAAAATAGTGAGTAATTTTAGCTCGAAATAAGTAAGAGTAACCTTCATCCTAAATGTTAAGGTTACTCTTACCTATTCCGAGTAATACTGTATTACTAAAGAGGCGGAAGAATCCATGTAATTATGCAAGTAACAAATACATAGTAATTATTATCCCTGTATGAATTTATAGATGCACAATCGTTAATAACTATAGAAATATTTACATAATTAGTTTTAATTTTGATAAACATATGGATTACCTGGTTTTTTTGTTTTATTAAATTTTTTGATAATAATTATTGGCTTTATCTTAGTATCATTTTTTTTAAATTCAATCATTCCCTCAAAATCATACCATATATTTTGTTCAAGTTTTTCAGGTTTTTTATATTTTGCCACAAGTCCTATTTTACTCAAATCTGCAACACAACATAACATCAAATTTCTTGCTATTAAAAATTCATCTATATCACAATTTTTATCAGTTGACACAAAACCTTTTATTTGGACTTTCTTGCCTTCATAAATTTCATAATTATCATTTATTTCATACACGGAATTAAAAAAATTGTCATTATTTATAATTATTGTATTCCCTTCTATTTTAATTTTACTATTATCAAAATAATCAAAATTAATTAAATTGTCAACATTAAAATTGTCCCAGAAATTTTCTATATTAAGACTTATACTTTTAAAATATATACAAAATGTTAATATCAATGGTAACAAAAAAATTGTATATGTATGGACTTTAACCTTTTGTTTTTTTTGTTTGAAAATATCTCCAAGCATTAATGCTGAAATCAATAGCATAGAAAGTATTGTAAAAATCAAATAGGGAATGATTTTTGGATGTACAAATAAAATTATCTTCCCTTTCTGGATTATTGTAAAAAATAATGCTGCATAACCTAATAAAATAAAGATTTTTAAAATTACATCAACATTAATCCTTTTAGTAATCATATATATAACACCTTTCTACATAAATAACTTAGTCAAAATATATAATTCAATAAACGACACCACAAATATTGTCAAAACAAGCTTTAACACAAAAGACTTTTTAAAACTTGACAATAGCATAAGTACATTTTTTATATCAATCATTGGTCCCAATACAAGAAATCCCATAATAGAACTTATAGAAAAATGATTTATAAAACTCTTCGCAACAAAAGCATCTGATGTTGAACAAACAGAAAATAAAAATGCAGCTAACATCATTACAATAAGTGATACAACACTTGTACCTCCAAACTTATTAAATAAATCTTTAGGTATTATTAATTGAAATATACTTGTAAAAAAAGCTCCAATAATTAAAAATTTTCCAACATCTATAAACTCCGAACCTGTATTTTTAAATACTAAAACAATTTTATCAAAAATAGAACTACCTTTAATTTTTTCAGTTTCACAGTGACAATGATTACAATGACATTCATGATCCTCTTTAGTATTTTCCTTATAAATTTGATCTTTTTTTATAAAAAAAGAAATCACTATACCTATTGATAAAGCAATAATTATACCAAAAATAATCCTTAAATAAACAATAGAAAATTGATTTGAAAACGCATAAAACGTTGAAGCAATAACAATTGGATTTACAAGCGGTGCTGACAACATAAATGTAATAGCTACTGGAATTGAAATACCTTTTTTGATAAGTCGAACAGTTACCGGTACAATAGCACAATCACATATTGGTAAAAATACTCCTGCAAAAATAGCAACTAAAAATCCTAAAATTTTTTTTTGTGGAAAGACTTTGATAAGCAATTCATTTGGTATTAAAAACTGCAAAATTGATGAAATAAATACTCCTATAAGTATAAAAGGAAAGGCTTGCATCAATATACTTAAAAAAACCATGTTAAAATTTTTAAGCCCTATAAACTCAGCTTCGATAAGTGTTGTATAAATTAATTTCAATAAGAATACTGACGCATATATTGAAACCAACCCTATAAGAATTTTTACAGACATATTAGCTGGATCAATTTCTTTTTGTTCTTGCTCTATATCATTATTCACTATTGCCACTCCTTATATGTTACTGCAAACAAATTAGGTTTTTATTCTAATTTGATATATAATTCTTGTCAACACTAACACAAATAGGAAAGTGCATAAATTATATTTGATACATAAAATACTAATAATAACTTAATTTGGGGTTCCAACGCAATATTGTCAATTTTATAATACCTCTTTAAATGCTCTTAAAATACTCTTTAAACTTTCTATATAACTTATATCTAAAGGAGCTATCTCAATTGTACGTCCATTTATTTCCTTTGCTATTGTTTCTGCCTGAGAACTATCAAATTCTTCCTGGTATAGTATAACTTTTATATCTTTTTCTCTTGCTATATCTATAACATTCTGAAGTCTTTTTACTGTTGCATTTTTACCTGACTCTTCAATAGCAAGCATATTCAAATTGTAATCATCTGCAAAATATCCCATTGATGGATGGAATATAATAAATGTCTGCTTTTCCTTATTCTTTAATGTATCCTTTATTTCTTCGTCAATATCTTCTAATTCTTTTATAAAATTATTTGCATTCTTTTCATATATTAATTTATTCTTTGAATCAATTTTTATCAACTCTTCTTTTATTTTGTTTATCATTACTATTGAACGTTTCGGTGACATCCATATATGAGGGTCACGGCCTGTATGTTCGTGATGTTCTTCATTATCTTCTTCGTCAAAAAACCTATCTTTGTAAACTTTTGATACTTCTTTGTCTAAAGGCACTAATTCTATATTTTTGTTATATGTCTTCAATTTCGGTACTATGCTAGTTTCATCAGCTTGTACACCAATTGAAAAATAAACTTTTGAATCACTTAATTTTGTCATTTGTTGTATAGTTGGTTGATAATTTTCAGGACTAAACCCTGGTGGTATCATCGTAACAACATCTACAAAATCTCCTGCAATTTTATTTACAAATCCCTCTAACGGAACTATTGATACCGCTACAACAATACCTTCGTCACTTTTTGTTTTATTATCCTGTTCTTTACATCCCACCATTAATATAGTAAAAACAATTATTAAACAAAATGATACAACTATAAATTTTCTATTCATTATTTCATTCTCTCCCACTATAAGATTAAATCGAACTTAAATGCAAATCATTTGCATTTAAAAAATATTATAACAAAACATATCAGCTATAACAAGATTTGAATTTTAATCTTTTTCTGGGGGTTGTCCGAAATTCGTGTAAAAATGGGCCAAGTGACATAATGTTCCAATTATAAGAATTTAATAAAGTTTAATTTTCACTGTAAATTAAACTTTTAGAGCAAATATCAATTAAAAAATTCGATGAAAACCAAATAAAAAATTATTTTCAAATAAAAAAAGTTTAACTTATAAAGCATTTGTTAAACTTTTTTCCGTTATGCTATTTTAAAGGATTTAATCTCAATTTTAATTATTCACGAATGGTAAATAATGTCTTATGGCCCATTTTTACACGGATTCCGGACAACCCCCATAGCCATCAAGCTAAAGATAACAATATTTTCCATATGAAATAATAATTAATGAATGAGAAAAAAATTCCCCCATTCGTGTTAAATATATTTAAAATATAACACCAACAAAATTTCTAGAATTTTGAATACCACATGAACAGCTAGATTACAGTTACCATAATATGTAATTATTAGCTTGATGGCTATGCGGACAACCCCCTTGAAGTGATACAAAAGCTTTTCAATCATTCAGCTCCTTCCATTACACTCAGATATATTGGAATTACTCAAGATGATATGGATAATGTTTATTTGAACCTGAACCTATAATTACAATTACTCTTTAGAGTTTAATTAGCTGGAATTTGAAGATGATAATCCGAAAAAACTTAATATCAGCTAGTTACAAGAATATATTCCAGTATTTAGGAAATGAACTGGTGTGATTTCCCCAAATGTTGGCGATCCCCCTTGTAATATTTGTTATTTATTACATATTTTATTTAGTGTATCTAAAATTTGATTTAGACAACACTTATGTTTAATTATCAAGTTATAATTTAGGAAGTATATGTTTTTGAAATAGTTATATATTACTCAAAAATCCTTAGCTTGATGGCCATGGGGTACAGCCGAAATACGGTTAAATATAGGCAATAGCCTGGGTGAAATTACCATATCTATCTAAATTGCTAACATACTCAATATTTCACATAGAATAGGGCTAGGAATTGCGTTGATATTAAGATAATAGTCTCCAAATCTTTTTATTTTATCTTTTGAACTTACACGTACATAAGCAAGATTCATAGAATCCCTCCAAAAATAATTTGTCGTGAGTGTACATATAAGTATCTCATAATTATTTGACGTCTATTAATTAAAATTCGACTTTATTAAACGTCAGAAAGACAGCTCAAATGAGTAATTTAAAAACGTCCAAAAAGTGTACCTTCTTAGACTAATGGTAATTTTAACTAGCCTATTGCCTATATTTAACTGTATCTCGGCTGTACCCGTGGTTAAGTGATTTATATAAAATCATTATTTATTCTTAATGTTTTTAGTTTACTTATAAAAAATTCTTTTTCATTGTGTTTTTTATTTTTTGTATAAATGTTTATTAATATTTCATATAGGTTTTTTAATTCTTTTTCTCTGATAGAATTTATTTTTAGTAATTTATGACATTCTGATTCTATAAATAACTCTTCAGCAAGTGATGAGCTTTCGTTATATAATATTTCATAAAGAAGGTATATCTTTTTTTGGATGAATTTTGGATTTTTTTCGTCTAGAGATTTATATTTTTTTATATATTTTTTTAGATTAGAAGAATTATCTGATAAATTGTAATTTAATATTCCAGATATAATTGCTGTAAAAGGAATTGTAAAAACAAGTCCTATACTTCCTGATACAGCTCTTAATATTTCAGCAGCCATTATATCAGTATTGACAACGTCAGTAAAATGTGCACCAAAAGATACATATAATAAAAGTAATTGCATTGATCCTCCTAAATAAGCAAGAATTAAAGTATTGGACATTGTTGACATTATATCTTTTCCAACATTCATACCTCTTTTGATAAGTTCAGTTTTAGTAATATCAGGTTTTGTAATTTTTATTTCATTCATTGTTGAAGCAATTGATATACCAACATCAATTGCAGCACCCAAAGTTCCAATAATAACTCCAGCAAATAATATACCGCCAAAATCAATTGGTATATCATTAGATGAAGCCATTAAAAATTTACTTTCCTCTGAACCAATACCCTGTATTTTAGCTAAAAAAGCAATTGTTTTTACAAGTAATCCTGCAACTATTACACCTCCAGATGTTCCAATAATTGCAGAAAAACTTTTTATATTTATACCACAAACAAGTAGTACAGTAATTATGATTATTCCTGTACATATTGGTATAGATACTAATACAGGATCATAGCCTTTTGCCATCAAGGGAAGAATAATTTTAAATATTATTAGTATTGTAATTGTTAAAGCAATAATTGACTTAAAACCTTTGAAACCACCTATAGCAATTAATGCAATTATAAAGAAAATTATTAGATATAATAAATAATGTTGTCTTACTATATCTGAAATATATACTTTTAGAATATTATTATTTTCATCTTTATCAAAAAAAAGAAGAACAAGATCATTTTCTTTTAATTCAGGACCTTTATAAATGTCTGACATATAATAATCTGAATCATATTCGGCTTTAAATAGTTTTCCTTTTTCATCACCTTCAAGAACTTCAACCTTATAAACTTTTGTGGTTGGAGTATTTTCTGAACTAGATTTTGAACTTATGGCTATTTCAGTAAGTATTTTAGCTTTAACTAAAGGTGGTTGCTGATTTTGAGCAACAGAAATAAACCCATTATAAAAAACTATATATATTAAAAAAATAATACTAAAAAATTTTTTCATTGTATCAATCCTCGAATTATAAGATATCAAAAATTATAACAAATATATTATGAGGTTCCAACCCAATATTATCAGGTTAAGCTCTAACCATTGGTATTAGGTTATTCATTTTTATTTTGATTCTATTAAAAGTTTGTAATTAAGCCATTTTCAATTTGAAAGGACTATTTCCTAAAGTATGACTTTGCTTAATATCAATGGATACAGCTTAACTTGGCAATATTGGCGTAGAACCCCGACAAGTGAAATATTTAAATAATATAGTTGAACAAGTTCATCAAGCTATAAAGCTAATTATTAAGCCTATGCTGGTCTTTAAATCCTTTATATCTGCCTCCAAAACTATAAAGGCATTGAATCAACGAAAATCTATTTTTCTAAAAACTCTCGTATACGCTGATTGAATATATTTGGAGTAATCAGAGCAATAGAATGAGCACCAAGTCCTTTATTAAACATATGATATTCAGCATTTGGATAAAGTCTTTTTAGTCCATCAAAATACTT
>CAZWGG010000117.1:0-10808 GCA_964633305.1 uncultured Bacteroidales bacterium | reverse complement strand
TAACATTATTTTAACAAATGGACTCTGTTATTGTTCTTTTGTGTCTTGATTATAAGTTAGTTATAGGATATAAACAGTGCCAGGTTATTATTTAAGTCAGACAGTTATATTTAGTAAATAAATTGTCTGGAAATTACCATACAGTTTCTTAATCCCGTCTAATGATTTTTTTTTATATTTGAATAGATACAAAATAATTAAACCTATTGATAAATAGCATTAACGTTTTGCAGGTTATATAAAAAAGGTTTTAAAAAGAAATGCCGGATTTAACTAAGTTAGGGAATATGAGAAATTCGGATACCTCATTAAAAAGAGGTAAACAAAAGATACATAATATTCTGAAGATAAGTACTATATGGATATGGTTAACGATAGAAAACTAGCAATACTTGTTTGGGAAATTACAAACAAATGTAACATGTATTGTAAACACTGTTACAAAGATTTTGAAATGGATGGTCGTTCAGAACTTAGTCATAAAGAAGCCCTTGATTTAATAGATCAAATTGAAGAACTAAAACCATATCATGTTTCATTATCAGGTGGTGAAGCAATATTACGTGATGATTGGCACATTCTGGCAAAACGATTAATTGAAAAAGAAGTTGCTACCAATGTACTAACTAATGGTTGGGATTTTACTGAAGATAAGGTTGTTAAAGCAAAGGGGGCAGGTATTAATCATATAGGCATTAGTCTTGATGGGTTAGAAGATAGTCATGATTTTGTTAGAAGAAAAGGCTCTTTTAAAAGGATTATGAAAACGATTGACACTATTCATAAGCATAATCTGCAGGTTACCATAGCAACTACTGTAAATAATAAAAACATGCTCGAACTACCTCAAATGTATGAACTTTTACTAAATAAGAAAATTCGCGGATGGATGTTACAATGGGCTTTACCACTCGGAAATTTTCGAAATCATAATGAATTGATCATACAACCCCGGCAGATTGATGATATAATTGATTTTGCATATATGGTTTTTAAGGAAGGAAAAATGAAGATCGATCTGACTGATTGTCTCGGTTATTATAATGTAAAAGAAACAGAAATAAGGAGTGCAAACGTACCGAAAGAATATGATTTGAAAGTATTGGTTAATGGTTGTAAAGCCGGTATATATTCGTTGGGAATTCTAGCTAATGGGAATGTTACAGGTTGTATATCATTACAAGATAAAGGGTATATTGAGGGAAATATCCGGGAAAAAAGCTTAATTGACATCTGGAATGACCCGAACTCATTTGCCTGGAATACAAATATAAAGAAAGAAAATTTAAAAGGTTTTTGTAATAAATGTCAATTTGGGAGTTATTGCCTGTCGGGTTGTCCCTCTTCCAGTAGATACGCGAATGATCATATGCAATTGATAGAGAACGAATATTGTTCTTACAATGTTTTAGCCAAAAAGGAAATAGACAAAATGTATGCTATTACAGATATTGATGAGCTAAAGAAAAAGGCTGAAGAAGCTTTGGCAAATGAAGATTATCAATTAGCCGAATTGTATTACAATTACTTAAATGAAAAATTTCCGGGAAATTCAGAAATAATTACAAAGCTTTATATTCTGGAGAAAAAACTTGACAATAAACATCTTATTATTAAGAAATAAATTGAAGTTGATAAAGATAAAGTTTATAAAAAATAAAATACTAAGGTTTAAGAAGAATGGAGGAAGCTGAAAATCCAACAAAGAGTAGGCATTATCATGTAAATATTTTAATTATGAAAAATCAATTTTTAAAGTTAGATGATGTTCGTGAAAATACTTCAAAATTTGAAGAATTAGAGAAAACCGAACTTAAGGAAGTACAGGGTGGCATAAACAAAACTCCTGGAGTTATAATATCTATTAATCCTTAAGAGATTTTAGGTGCACTGTCAAAAGACTGACAGCTAGAGGGTGACTGTCTCTATTAGATAAATTCAAACACCAGATTAATAAGAGAGAGTTGCCCTCTATTTTAATTTTAAAAAGAACGTTTTAATACTTTTCAAATACTTTAGTGCAAATTTTGGAACTACCAAATAAGTTAATATGATCTATATCAGAAGATTAGCTGATAAATTTAATTGAGTTGTCAATTCCCAGTCATATCAATAGTCAATGTCAATCTACACATTTATTCATTCCAAACCAATACTCCAGCAGGAGCCAAAGCCTTTTCCCCTATATGAATTTTAGCTGAAGCAGGTAAATTCATCGAATATGTTTCTGAAGAATAATTTACTGCAACATAAAAACCATCATGCCAATAAACGAATACTCCTGGCGGATAATTTTCGGTGGTAGTTCCTGCCTTGGTATAGATATCCCGTAATAAGTCCTTTTCCAGTTTTGAATCGTCAGTATCAACACCAATATACGTTACAGAACCTTTGCCAACCTGGTGTTTTACTACTGCAGCTTTGCCCTTGTAAAACTGGTTGTTGAATACTGCAATGGTTTTTGTGTTTTTATCGGGCAGGATCAGATCGGCCCAATTATTCCAATTGTAATGAACAGAGTTCATGAGAATATCTCCTTTGGCATCATTCGAAAGCATATCTGTTGCTTTAATATGTGCCCCAATGAGCCCGGATATTGGTGCGGCCATTTCTGCTTCCCAGAAATACCCTTTACGATCTTTTAGGGCTGTTCTACAAGTAATAATTAAATGTCCTCCGGTTACAACATATTCGTTCCATTTCTTTACTAAACCAGAATCTACCATTTCGTAGGCAGGAACAATGACAAATTTATATTTGGACAAATCGGCAGTTTCCGGGATTACATCTATCTGGGCCCCTAACGACTTGGTTATTTCTAAAAACTTTACCGGGTAATTCCAGGTATCCCATTGCCAGGTCTGCTTTTGCCTGTCGATAGACCAGTAATTCTCTAGGTTCCAAATAATGGCAGTTGACCGCGCTGCCAGTTTTTCAGGCATCTTTACACCAGGTACGTATAGGTTTCGAAGCTTTTTTATTTCTTTCATGAATTGCATATACTCATTACCCCCAGGTGAAGGTGTAACACCATCGGTTTGTATTATACCGGAATGGTACTGCTCTGCGCTATAAATGATTTGACGGAACCGGTATGAACAGGCAAGTTTTCCACCGGCAGCAAAGGTATGGTATAACCACATACGAATAGTGCCCGGTAAAAGGAGAGGATTATAGCCACCCCAGTTAACCGGACCGGGCTGCATTTCCATCACTCCTGAAATACCGCCAACAGATTTATAGTATTCAGAAGCAAAAAGGATAACTTTGCTATTCCCTAACCGGAAGCCAAGGTTGCCAATATTTTTGCCACCATCGTTCGGATAAGCTGTATAGGTGGCAAAATCGAGCTTTTTGGTACGCCTTGGATCAGAGCCCGTACATATTGCTGTATAATTGGTGGTAATGTATTGATTCCTAGAAATGTAGTTCCGTAAAATGCCTGCCTGAAGATCTAGAAATTCAGCTTGCGAATCTGCTGAATATCTTTTAAAATCTGATAGAGCATGAGGATTGTTTCCCCACCAACCCACCAGGTTAGTATTGGGAATGATAATCTGGTCAAAACTATTGAACCACTGACTCCAGAAAGCATTTCCCCAGGCCGAATTTAATGCATCGATAGTTTTATATTTATTTTTTAACCACTGCCTGAAAGCTTCCTGCGATGATGGACTATAATCGGGGATTGCAGGAGGCTCATTATCGATTTGCCATCCTATCACATTTTTATCCTGACCATAACGTTTGGCTATTTCGGTTACAATTTTTTCAACAAATAAACGATACTTGGGGTTTACTAGAGAACCAAGCCCGCGTGTGCCATTCTCGGCACGGATGTATTGGCCATTCATAATAAAGGTTTCCGGGTAGTTTATACGCATCCATACAGGAGGGGTAGCCGAAGGCGTGCACATAAGTACTTTCAGGTTGTATTTTGCACAAAGGCTTATAACCCTGTCGAGCCAATCAAATACAAACTTTCCTTCTGTGGGTTCCATTTTAAACCAGGCAAACTCTGCAATGTGAACAAACTCGTAGCCCATATCGGAAATTTTCTTAATGTCACGTTCCCACTGGTTTTCGTTCCAATGTTCCGGATAATAATATATTCCTGTTGTAATAAGTTCTTTTTCCGGAAAGAAAGAATTGACTTCCTGTGATTTCAGGGTTAATCCCGGTATCAGCATTGTTGTTAATAATACTGCTATCAAGTATTTTTTTATAATGTTAACTTTTGACATAGTATTGAAATTTATTTTTTATTATATAATTCAATCCACTTTTTTTGTTCCTTCTGATTACGGAAAACAATAATATCGGTTTTTGTTCCAATAATCGACTTACTCGCTTCGATCAAATCATTTATTTTGTTGATTTTCTTTCCGTTAAATAACAAAATTACATCATTGGCCTGCAAAAACCCGGATGTTCCGGATATCGAAGCCACTTCCACGACCAGTACCCCCCTGATAGCATCCATCCCTGTTGCTGAACGTTCGCCCAGGGTAGTGAGGTTCTTGATTTTTGCTCCTATAAAATCGATAATTTCACTGTCACCCACTTTGCCTAGTGTTATAAAAACCGGCATTGGCGTTTTTTTGGCTAAAATTTTTAATCTTGGCGAAATAACGCCAAAACTGTCCATTGTAAAGTTTTTAAAACCTACTGAAAAGGCCACAGAACCATCTTTTAACCGAAAATCTCCCACCTGTGGATTTTCAAAATGCAAATCACCACAAACTGAATGTTTATCTGTTCCCCTGTCTTGTGCTGCTTTAAGTGAAGCCGAGTCGGGAAAAACATTATAATCTGTTTCTTTCCCCCAAGCATCAATGTGGACAGGCATATATCCGGCTGAAACAACATTGTGGCGAAATACGTCGTTGCTGTTCCGAAGCCACACGTGTGGATGAAACGAATTGTTAATCAGGATGTTGTTTTCAACAACACGGTTTACCCCTTCGCGGAGCTTTATACCGCCATTTAAACACAGATTGTTGTAAATTAAATAATTACTCGATCCATCGTCCAGATCAATGTCCCAACCGTGGTCGCAACGCATTCGGTTGTTGCGGATAATAATGGGCTTCACCACATCGAGCATTGCAAGGTCAAAGTTGGTTTCAACAATCGAGTCCAGAATTTTTTTATCCGGGTGCCAGAAACGGTCCCTGCCCCATGAGTTAAACGAGCCGTGGTCACCGCTTTCCTTCACGGTGTTAAACACATCGTTGTATTCGATAACATGGCCTCCCCAGGTTCCTTCACTTACATTAATCCCGGTACGCGGAACATCATAAATGGTATTATGGCTAACATAGATACACTGGCACATAGACAACTGAACAGCGGCCGATTGCTTTTCTACTAGCCCCAGGTCAAACATCAGGTTATCAGAAACCTTACATTCCGCCGGGTAATTATTTGTTTTGGAGCCGGGAGTACGGTCAATTTGTTCCAGGGGCACAAACTGGTAATACTCAAAGCTTGGCGAACGTACTGCATTTGGGTCGCCAACGAAGCAAACAGCGCTGGCCCCGATTTCGGAAATCAAACATCCCGACACTTCACAATCCCTGTTGAAGTTGTTGAAAAATATGCCATTGCCGCCAAGATTGCTGAGTGTGCAATTTTTAAGGGAACAATTTACCGCACCATCGAAAAGCACGGCGCCTCCACGGTAAATGGTCCAGTCGCTGTGGAGCAATGGTTCCTTATTTTGCATGAATGTGCGCAGGGTTTGCGTGAACATAAGTCCCTCGATTGTGATATTTTTCACCGGGTTTGTTTCTGAACTTTTAAATTCAAATAAATGGGCAATTTGCGGAGTCTCAAATTTTGCAGTTTTAATGTCCAACCCTTCAGGAGGGTAGTAAAACAAATTTTTGGTTTTCTTATCATAAAACCACTCGTTTACCCTATATTATTGTTTTCCTCCGCATTTTTCAAAGCCGTTAGTTTAATATAACGGGCCTTCACCGGTGGAAAATTTTTGATTTGCAACAAGGGGCTGTTTTTAATATTTGAAAACTCACCCTGATCTGCCAGTTTCCATTTTATATTGTCTTTCGAAACATAAAACTGGTAGTGTGTAATAATGCCGGGCCCCCATCTGCCCTGGTCGGGAAAATATTTGAAACCGCAAAGATTTTGTTCATTTCCCAAATCGATTACCAAATCAATGGGCATTTTTTTGTCATTGCTTTGGTGCCATGCAGAATATGGGTTTCCATCCAGGATTGCGTTAGCCTTTTCATCGCTAATTCCGACAATTTTCCAATCCTTTCGGCAAATGTCGAATTTTTCCAGGTGCACAGGGCTGCTTTTCCCCGTAGCAGTATCGTATGCAATTGCCTTTACTTCCACTTTTCCTTCGGTTGGAAAAGTACCGTTATATCTTTCCGATTCTGGAGTTGGCCCGCTGCCGTCTAACGTGTAGTAAAAAAACGGGCCTATATCATTCGTGGTTATAATTATTTCTCCGGATTGATTTCTGGTAATTGAGGGAGGGTTCAAGAATACCGGTGCACTATAAATCCCGATATTGGAAATTACAGGGCAACTTTTCGAACCGGTAATATTGAAACGGACCTTTGTTGCCTCAACACCCGTAAAACGAAGGATACGTTTGTACCCTATAGTCGTTGCTTTTGCCAGTTCTTTCCAATTTCCATTTATGAGCGCTTCAACAGTGAAGGCTTTCACGCGTTGTCCCAAACGGATATATTCCTGTACCAGGAAACGGTTGAACAAGGTTGGTTTGCCAAGATCTATTGTTAGTGAGGCCGTTGTTACGGAATCGTCAGTAGTCCAATACGTATCTTTATCTCCGTCAATTGCCTTGGCTGCACCAAATTTTTTTGCATTTCCACGGACATTAGAAGCTTCTGCTTTCTTTTTTTTAGCAAGGTTTACAGCAAATGAAGCTTTGACAGTTGCTGCAAATTCCAGCGCTGCTTTTTCGTCATTTTCATGTATCAAGCCATTTGGCATGATCGGAAAGTTGAGAAGTAAAGTACCATTGCGCCCGATGGAGTGATAGTATATGTCCATTAATTGGGGTACTGTTTTTACTTTGGTGTCTTCACTTGGATGGTAGAACCATTCCGGTCTGATGGAAGTATTTACTTCGGCAGGCACCCACGAATCCCCATCTTCCAAACCGAAATGCAACATACCCCATTCTACTTCGCCTGTAGCGTTCAGTAAGCTCCAGTTTGTTTCGCCAACAAAACCTGCTTCGGTACCAACCCAGCGGAGATCTCCCCTGTCACCGCCATCGTTCCATATCACGATATCTGGCTGTAGCTTGCGGATTAATTTGTATGTATTTTTCCAGTCATAATAAGTTGTACGGTCTATTTTACGTGTTTCATTGGCCCCACCGTAATATCCCGAACCTCCATTGGCTCCGTCAAACCATACCTCGAAAATAGGTCCGTAGTTGGTGAGCAGTTCGGTGAGTTGATTCCGAAAGTAAGTAATATATTCAGGTTTTCCATAATCCGGATGGTTTCTGTCCCAGGGTGACAAATAGATACCTAATTTCAAGCCGTATTCTTTACAAG
The DNA here is from genome assembly GCA_964633305.1 of uncultured Bacteroidales bacterium. GTDB lineage: Bacteria > Bacteroidota > Bacteroidia > Bacteroidales > UBA10428 > CAZWGG01. The sequence goes on along the minus strand of CAZWGG010000117.1, from coordinate 3,237 downwards.
CATCTGCCATTTCCCTAACCAAATCCCCTTTACCATTACGCCAGGGAGAATTTTTTACGGAATACTCCGTATATTTAGAAGGCCAGAGGCAAAAACCACAGTGGTGCTTGGTTGTGAGTATTATGCCTTTCATACCGGCTTCTTTGCAAATACGGGCCCACTGGCAACAATCCAATTCTGTAGGATTAAATAGTTTGACATCTTCATCTCCGTACCCCCACGACTGATCGGTATAAGTATTTAATGAGAAATGAACAAAAGCATAATATTCCATTTCCTGCCATCTCATTTGATTTTCTGACGGGACAGGTCCAAAAGGTTCCGGAGCTTGTGTTCGCTTACAACTAAAGCTGACTGAACATACGGAAAGAATAATTCCATACAAAAAATATCTATTCATACTATTTAGTTTTATTCGTGCTTAAAGTTATAAATTTATTCAACACTAATGACAACCTCATCACTTTTAAGTGTTTCGGAAGATGCTTTTAGACTGATTTTCCCGGCTTTTTTATTGGCCTGGACCACGATTAAGCAATACCCGTTGAAAGCCATACGTTGGCTGGCTTTATCGGGTTCGTGGCTACTGGGGTTTCCATTACCTGTTCCTATGATCTTACCAGGCCCTTCAATTGAAAACTTAACAAGATTATCAGCTGTGGGCACGACCCTCTCTTTTTCATCTTTTATTGCAACTCTTATTACAGCAACATCGCACCCATCGGCTTTGAGGGTATCACAATCGCTGTTCAATGCTATCTGTGAAGGGGCTATAGTAGTTTCTACTATATCTTCAGTAGCTAATTTTCCCTTGTTATATCCCCGTGCTTCCAATTTTCCGGGCTGATAAATAAGGTCCCATATTAGTTTTTTGTAAGGAACAGCCTTTTTCTTTCCTAAGCTTTTTCCACTGAGAAACAACTCTACTTCTTCACAATTGGTGTAACAGTGCACCTGGAGGGTATCCCCTTCTTTCCCTGGCCAGTTCCAATGAGGGAATATATGCACTACGGGAATATCTGTCCAGGCTGCTTTGTAAGCATAATATCCGTCTTTAGGGAAACCGCATATATCCATAATACCGAAGTGAGAAGATACACATGGCCACCAATAGGGAGTGGGTTCGCCCCTGTAATCGAACCCTGTCCAGACGAACGTACCACAAAGGTGCGGATAATTAACCACATCTGCCCAGTCTTCTCCGGGTAGAGGGCCCCAGCCAGGTTCCCATTTCCCGATATGATGGGTGATGGATAGTCTTCCTGTGCAATTACCGAATAGCAAATCAGGATTGCTGCGACAATATATCCTTTTATTTTCAATTCTGCTTAAATTTAGAAAATCTTAAATAAATCTATATCCATATATTGTTAATTGTAAGTAAGTTACTTTTTTATAACTTGACATATAAATCGGTAATTATAAAACCTGGAAAAAGTTTAGTGGGAGAAATTCCTGATTAGGCCTTTACATTATTTTCTTTTTATTCTAACAGGCAGTGGCAAGTATGATATTAATTTCTGGTGAGCTTAAGGTTTTTGACCTTTGCTCTCTTTTTCTCTTCAAAGTTTCTATTTGTTTATATATCAGTAACTACTGCTGAAAAAGGGATTGGTAAATTTTTAATTTTTTACTTTAAACCTTCTTATTTTGATATTAAAATAAGCAAAAATTATAGTCATTACAGGGCTTATCAGGTTAAAAAAAGCAAATGGAAGATACTCAATTGTTGGAACGCCTAAAACCCTTGCCTGTGTTGCACCTCCTGTATTCCAGGGGATCAAAACAGACGTAACAGTACCGGAATCTTCAAGTGTACGGCTAAGTACTTCGGGCTTAAGGCCTCTTTTTTTAAAGGCCTCGCTGTACATTTTCCCCGGAACCACAATTGAAATATACTGATCTGAGGCTGTTATATTAAAGAAAATACATGAAAATGCTGTTGAAGCAATTAATGAAGCATCTGTTTTTACCTTATCAATTACAGACTGGGTAATCTTACCAAGCATACCTATTGATTGCATTACCCCGCCAAATATCATAGCTGATAGTATTAGCCAAATAGTATTTAGCATCCCGGCCATTCCTGTTGTCGAAAATAAATCGTTCATGGTTTTATCCGGTGTTACAATTTTTACCTCTCCGTAAATTGCTTCCATAACTGCTGTATATGAGGCTCTTGCATAAGTGCCAGTGGTTCCTGCTAAATCCTTAATAATATGCGGTTGAAAAATAACAGCAAAAATACCCCCTAACAAAACACCGGCAGCTAATGCAGGCAATGGGGGTACATTTTTTAAAATAATAAGAAACAAAATAGCAGGTACCAAAAATAACCAGGGGGTGATTTTAAAGGTATTACTAATAGCATCTTGGACAGCAACCACATTTTGTCCGGTATTTGTTAAATCAAGGTTAAAGCCGATAATTAAAAAAATTATAAGTGTAATAATTGTTGAAGGCACCGTTGTAAACAACATATACCTCACATGCGTGAACAAATCTGTACCGGCCATTGCTGGGGCCAGATTAGTGGTATCTGACAAAGGTGACATTTTATCGCCAAAATAGGCACCTGATACTATTGCTCCCGCAACAATAGGACTACTGATGCCCATAGCTTTACCAATACCCAATAATGCAACTCCAATAGTGGCAATAGTTGACCAGGAGCTTCCGGTTGTTAGTGATACCAACATGCATATTATCAGTGCTGCAAAAAGAAATATTCTAGGGTGTAAAATATCTAAACCGTAATAAATTAACGCCGGGACAACACCACTAATTAGCCATGTACCGGCTAAAGCACCTATTAATAGCAAAATTAAAATAGCTGGCATTGCAGAACCTATTGTTTTTACGATTTGATCCCTTATATCAGTCCATTTGTAGCCTAAACGGGATCCTATAGCAGCCGCGAGTGCTGCTGATGTCATCAAAGCAATTTGATTTGACCCGTCAAGTGTATTATCTCCCCAGATAATTACATTGAAGGTTAACAAACAAATAAGAAAAATTATAGGGATTAGAGATTGTAGCAAGGTCGGGGTTTTTTTGGTTTTAGTCATGCATAATTCAAATTAAGTGTGGAAAGATATATAAAAGCATTGGATTTTTATAATTTCATCCTTACAAGTTTAAGATGATTTTTTTTTATGATTAAAGTTTTTGTAAATGTTATTTTTTCTATTTAGTCTTTGCAAGAAAACGCCAAATACTGCGTTATTCTTGCCTTGA
>CAZWGG010000116.1:0-10871 GCA_964633305.1 uncultured Bacteroidales bacterium | reverse complement strand
TAGCCGTTGACTATAGAATGCCCTTGCCAACAAGAAAACAATTCCAGCAGTAATGGAGATGAGCAGCGATTTGATAAATTCTTCTTGTTTGAAGAATATTCTGAAAATAACCAAAAATCTTTTCATGATTGTCCGATTAATGCTTTATCATTTAAAAAAGGTTAATTAAGTGTGGAATAAATACTAACAAACCGATACCCGCTGCAGAAATTGAAGCAATAAGCACCCCTCCTGCAGCTATGTCTTTTACTTTTCCGGCAACATCATTTTTTTCCGAAACAACTATATCAATCAATTTTTCAATAGCAGAATTCATGAATTCTGCCATAAATACCAAACCGATAGCCAGGATTACCAAACCCCATTCTGGTCTTGAGAGTTTGGTAATTATACCTAAACTGATTACCAATATGGTAACTACAACATGTATCCGGGCATTATGCTCATGTTTGAAAAGCAAATGAATACCGTTGAACGCGTATTTAAAACTTTTCAAGCGGTTTTTGATTGAGAATTTTTTTGTCTCTAACTTATTCATACTTACTTATGTTTTAAAATAATTTACAACTTTGTCTTGTTTTCTAATGAACTAAAAAGATCCATATTTAATATCTTTTCGCATTCTTTTATCAGTTTTTCTTTGCTATCGCTTGTTACATTAATTAACCGGAACGGTTCGTCTCCTTTTATTGTTTTACTTCTCCAGTATAGCTGGCTTATGGTTTTTTCTTTTCCATTATCATACCACCATGCAGTAAATAATTTTCCTTTGCCGGAATAAAGTTCAGCACTGAATACTTCATTATTATTTACTTTTATTGTTTTTTCTTTTTTAAATGTAAATCCGCTTCCTTTCCAGCATATGATGGGAGTATGGTCAGCGCTATAAAATTTTGCTGCAGGTTTTACATAAATCAGTGAATTTTTATTCGAAAATTTTAGCACAGTATTTTTACATACTTGCCTGTTGTATCCCTTAATATCAACCGAATTTATTTTTTCATCGGAATAATCGATCCGGTGATTGTCCCTGGTGTAATTATTTCCAGCCAACAATACCATTATTAATATGGCTACAGAAATCCCATATTTTTTTCTTGTAAAATTAGCGGAATTATCAGGAAACTTATCATGTGTTGTTTTACATATTATCTTTTTTATGCCAAAATATGATGGGATCAATACATATAGGAATAAACTAAGAATACCAATTAGCTCGTGTGTTGTTGTTCCGGGCATGGCTTTAAATATTACAATTCCTATAATTCTTAAAAAGTTTGCAAGTATAAGAAAGACCATGGCAATAGCAAGTATCCATATTATTTGAATAGATTTAAAATAAGTATTATATTTTTTTTCAAAGAAACTCATTAGTACCAGTATTAGTGATAATCCGGTTATTATCATTTTTAATCCCAAACATGCCTGGTCAACACTAAATTCATTACCTGATATAACTATAAGATTTCCTTGCGCATAAGTTTCGTGATACATAAGTTTCAACAGGTTTGCAGCCAAGTACGTGAGTTTTAGCCTTATTGGAAAACCTGTAATTTCAAAAATAAACACACTCATAGGTGAGGTTAGTGCAACCAAAAAAACAGGCAGGTTATTGATTTTTCCAAAAAAGTACTCAATTATAAAAAGAATATAAAAAGCAAAGCCGAAAAAGAATAAACTCTGTATTTTAATAACCGGGTATAGAATAAGAAAGAATAAAGAAAATATTGCAAAGCGATACGATTTTTTTAACGGGTCAGCAATTATTAATACAAAAGGAAATACCAGTAAAATTGATATCACCCTGAAATCAAAATCAAGATAAAAAGCCAGGTTCTGAAAACTTAACAAAAATCCTGAAACCAACAGGATGGCTGGTTTCAGGTATTCTTTTGTCATTATCTTATTTGTTAGTATCATTTCGTAAAATACTTAACCTAATTTATCTTTTTTTAACCGATACCCATGTTAAGGTCAATAAAGTAAGTACGATCAATGTCCATTCATGAGGTTCGGGGGCAGCCCCTGATGAGCTTTTTGCAGCATTTTTAAGACTGTTTTTATTTTCTTTAATTTCGAAACGGTCATAATCTTTTACAGACTCTAGCACTATCAGACTTGATACCGGAGAGACTACAAATGCCTCATTGGCCATTTCAATTTGTTCTTTGGTAAAGTAATTAAAATCGGCAAGGTATCCTTTTCCCATATTGTGCATGATCCGGTTAAATGCAAATAGCCGCATGATGTGATCAGGTGCTTTTGATTTAATTCCGGTATCTTCGGTTCTTTTAATTCGCATACCGGCTTCGCCTACCAGGATATTATTCATTGAATTAGTACTAACATCAAAAATGTTTTTATTAATTATTTCCTCCAGTTTATTAATATCACCAACCAAATAATCAAATGCATTAAATTCTTTTAAAGTTTTCAAATACCCTGTTGGTTCACTACTTAAATTAAACATTTTTATTTTTGGCAGACTGTCTGCATAGTAACTCTGCATTTTCTTAACGAATCCCGTCTCTTTCAATTCCGACAAGAATGGGGTATAATTATTTGATTTTGTGATCAACAACGCTTTATCCGTATCATCAATCAAAAAAACAGGGAAAAGGCTAAAATTATTACTCCTAAGCGCCTTTAATTGTTCATCTTTATTCCCATCATTCAACACAATAATTTCTTTATTGAAAACATACACCTTCTTTTTACCGATGATTTTCCAAATTGCATCAACCTCATTTTTGTTCCAGCTTTTGTTTATATCAAGGTATATTTTTTCAAAATTTGCTTTTTGGTATAATGGCGTATGTTCACTTAAACTGTACGAATGACCATTAAAGGAGAAAGAAGTTTTTGCAAGGGGAGGAATTTTAAAGTTAATCTTCCAATCTGAGTTATACTTCCCCTTGTATTCATATATTTTTTGTGATGTTCTTTTCAAAAATGTTGGTTTCTCTATTTCCTCCGGTGAAATGGCTGACATAAACTGAAGCCTGGTAAGTTCTGTTGAATTGGAGAAGTCAGGTCCTTCAAACGGAATGTTTTTTAATTCCAGTACTTTATCTCTTTTTTTAAGCGGTATGGTAATTCCTACTTTGAAAATTCTCGGTTCCTCGGGAGTACAAGGGAAAATAGTAGCAGTAACCCTGTTTCCCTCTTGCCAGTGCAAAAGTGCAGGGTCACGCCATTCGCGACCAACTATTGTAACATAGGCATTATCAGCTTTTTCGCGTGTTGTAAGCCTTGATGGTTCTTCTTTTCCATTTATCCATAACGATAATGACGATACAACAGCGCCTTCCGGTAGGTGAAACGTGTATAAAGCTTCCTGCTGATTCATGAACCTTCCGATATCTCCATTGTTTTTTATGGTGATTATTTTTTCCAAATAAGCAAGTCGGTACCCAGGATAAACTTTAATATTAGTTATAATATCTGAAGTGGCCAGCCGGTCACCTGACCAAAGTTTCCGGTGAGCCAGATGCCTTTTGTTAAACAGGCATTCTAAAATTTTTATCCTGTCAGTCCTGGAAAGGTCTAACCTGCCTGAAGTTAGCATTCCCATTATCACAAGCGGATCATGCTTTCTGCTCTCTGAAAAACTTGTATTTCCCAGACCATCAAAGGACCAAAATCCATTTGCAGGATCATAGGCAATATCGCTGGCAATGATTTTTTCAGTAAATACATTGGTTGGAAGTTTCTGTGCTACCAGTACCCAGCCGGGCAGGTCATTTTGTTTATCAAGTATTGTCGTTCTTATCGCGGTTTTAATCCGGTTGTTTGTAAGGTTCCATTTAATAATGAAAACACCAAGTACCATCAATGGTAGTATAATGCCTACGGAAAAAGCAACTTTCTCGATAGCTTCTTCTTTGTATTTAAAGTACTGGATAACAACCAAAATTAGCAGGACTAACGGAATAATTAAATGCAAAGAAAGCCCGAAAAAGAACGCTCCCAGTAACCCAAATGGCATAAATGGGAGAAGATAAATCGTAAAATAAAGCAAAATTATTACACTACTCCCAAGGAAGAAAAACACTGGTATCTTTAGGGTTTTAATAAGTTTTGGGAAAAATATAGTGGTTAGTAATGCAACGTGAGCAAGTATAAGATATAGGATTACCCAATTTGAAAATTTTGAAAATATTCCAATATTCGGGTTCAACGAAAAACAACTGATAGAAAACAAAACCATAGAGCAGATAAACTGATTACGGTTAAATTTTCCCAATCTCCATTTAACTTTACTTAAGTTATATATAAGAAATACGAGGAGATATGCAATAGCAATTCCATAGTTGATAAAAAAGAGAAGGCTAAAATCCGACGATCGGTTTTCTGCAATCCGGTGGTTTCTAAAAACTACTAAAGCAAGAAATGATATGCAAATGAGGATAAGGCCTGTTTTAAGTATTTTATCTGATGTTAAATATTTATTTTTCATTGCCAGAAGATTTAAATATATTTATAATACTATGAATTCCCGTTTTTCTTGTTCACTGCACCATACCATTCTATTTTGCGCGAAAAATGCATAACAAGTGCCAGTACTATGAATAGTCCTATATTTCCCAACAACAACGAATAGTCTGTAAGCTGAAGAATAGTAAACAAGAATGAATATAATGCAATAAGTGTCAAAAGGATTGTAACTGTAACCAACTTATTTTGAAATACGGAATGAGAGAACAGTGTAACCATTGTAATAATTGCTACACTTGATACCAGGTATGCCAGGTTAAATGAAACATGTTCTGAAAGTGCAACCAGCAAAGAATAAAAAATAATGAGCGCCATACCTACTAATAGATATTGAATAGCATGAACTTTCTTTTTATTTAGCACTTCTGAAAAGAAAAATACCAGGAAAGTCAATGCAATAAAGAGCAAGGCATATTTGACCGAACGCATTGCTTTCTGGTAAGTATCAACCGGAAACAACAGCTTAACACCGAATGAATAATTATCTACATCAAACTCATTATCCGTCCATTGCTGGGGATAATTTCGGTTGAGCTGGAGAATATTCCAGTGTGCCGTAAATCCGGTATCGGTAATGCTATGATCATCCGGTAAAAAAGCACCATCAAAACTTGGGGTGTTCCATGGTGATCGGATGCTAACATTTGTTTCTTTACCAAGCGGAACAAAATTAAGGTCGTGGCTTCCATTTAAATCGAGTCCGAAAGAAAAAGTATACTTTTTATCTTTTGTAACCCTTGCATTAGCTGTCACTCCCGATGAAATAATGTCTTTGGTCCTTACCCCGGGATTAATAACCAAAGTGTCATCATTCCAGTCAATGGTTATATTTTTTTTAATACCTCGCATATCGGTAACCCCAAGGCTTATAAATGCTTCATTCCAACGTATGTCTTTATCCTCAACTTTCAGATCAGTAAAATCAGGCGAATCAAATTTTCCATTGAATTTCAGCACCGAATTATAAGCAATTACCTTATAAATACCCCGGTATCGGATTTCCGGGTTCAGGTTTCCATTAATATTCAGTTCAGCAGGCAGGAAGTGGGCATGATGTTTTATGGATATAATCCCATCTTTGGTTTCTACATACGATAGATAAGGAATAGATAAAATGGGGCCACATATATTCTGTACATTGCCCCATTTTGATGTTACCTCCATAACTGTTTCATTTCTGCGCATCTCTCGTTCGGAAATAAGATGCTGGATCATGGACGAAGGAATAAGTAATAATAAGGTTAGTATACTCACTACAACCAATTTTAGTGTTACCGAATTTGAAATCCGGTTTTTCTGTTTTTCAAAATATTCTGTGTTCATAATTAATGTTTTTGTATGGTTCTATTTTATGGTATCTCAATTTTCATAATTAGTCCGGGTTATTCTTTTTAAAAAGTACTTTGAAATACAAAGTAAACATGCAAAAAAATATAGTTTTATCCTTGACTTTTTAAAAGTTTATCAAGATAATCAAGATGTTCCTTAAAGGCTTTCCTGCCTTTATCTGTTGCTTCATATTTTGTATTTGGTTTTCTTCCAACAAATTGTTTTGTAACGTTTATCAAATCATGTTTTTCGAGGGCTGAAAGATGACTGGCCAGGTTTCCGTCGGTTATATCCAGCAATTCTTTTAGGGTATTAAAGTCAACATAATCGTTTACCATAAGTACCGACATAATTCCTAACCGGATCCTGCTTTCAAATAATTTATTTAGATTTGAAATAATATCTTTCATCCCTATTTTGTGTTTGCGTATAAATTACCGCTCATACTTCATATACATAAGAGCGCCATAGATAATGTGTAATACCCCAAACCCGACTGACCAGAATATGAGACCATAGCCTACATATACTGACGCTATAAGCCCAAGTAAAATTTCAGAAATACCAAGATACCTGAGCTCGGGCAATGTATATTTGCTGGCGTTTAACAGGGCTAATCCATAAAATAAAAGTGTAACCGGTGCTATAAGAAATATTATGTTATGGTACAAAAGAATTAAGCAGAAAATACCACCGGCAATAAGTGGTATGAACAAATTTACTAAGAGCCTTTTTGCCGTGTTATCCCAAACGCGTAATCCTTTTTTCCGGGCTTTACGGGTTGTAAAAAAGAGTCCCGCGCTTAACGCGAGAACAAGAATTACCAAAGCATCAAGAAACAAAAAATATATGTTATAATGAAATTTTGAATACATACGGTCAAGAAAATACCTGTTGATATCAAAATAGCGTTGGTCATATTCGAGGTAGAAAAAAGCAACTGCTGCCCCAAGCAATGCAATAATTCCTGCAGAAACACCTGATAGTCCGCTTAAGGAAAGGAACCGGGAAGACCTTTCCATCAGGTTCCTGATCTCGTTAAGATTTTCTAATTGATCCTTGCTCATTTTTACATAAATTAAAAGTACTTTGAATTGCAAAGTAAAATATTTTTATTGAATTAAACAAATTTGTAAGCAAAAAAATTATAAATAGAACACAGTTGATGCAGATTAATTAAAAAATGCAATTGCAAGAAATTGTACTATATTTGGAAGTCATGAAAGAGTAGGCGCTTTTAGCCTTTTTTAAATGGTATAACTAACTATAAATAAATAAACAGCTTTCAATGTGCATCTTCATGTGTACAGCGAATAAATATAGATACAATTATAATTATGAAAAAGCTCATTTTAGTAACACTTTTATTCACCCAGGTACTCAATTCAATAAATGCCCAGAAACCAAACCTGGAGTATCGCTTATTTGAACTTCCAAATGTAATATTTCATAAGGTTGATTCAAGCATGAATGGCATAACCTATGAATTGAAAATCAGGCAGGCACTCGATCATTCAGATTCTTCCAAGGGATTTTTTTACCAGAAAGCATTTTTGCTACACAAAGGATTTGATAGACCTACAGTTATGAATACCGCCGGGTATGATAGAAAAGAACCTCTGATTTTTGAACTCACTAAATTATTGACTGCTAATCAGATTGATATAGAACATCGTTATTTTGGTGACAGTAAACCTGATACATTAGACTATAATTACCTTAACTTTGAACAGGCTACAGGAGATCTACACTATATAAATCAGTTATTAAAAAATATTTATTCTGGTAAATGGGTTAGTACGGGTATAAGTAAGGGAGGAACCACAACTATAATGTATAGGTATTTTTATCCTAATGATGTGGACGTAAGTGTACCCTATGTTGCCCCGGTAAATAATGCATTTGAAGATAAACGAATTTTCCAATTTTTAGATACGGTTGGTACAGATGAGTGCAGAAGCAAAATGAGATCATTCCAGAGAAGAATTCTTAGCAATAGGGACAAGATTTTACCTATGTTTTATTTTTATGCCAAAGGTAAAGACCTTGATTTTACTTATAATACCCTTGAAGAAGCCTTTGAGTATACGGTGCTTGAATATTCATTTTCATTTTGGCAGTTTGGGAACGACTGTAAAAACATTCCTTCTGATTCCACTTCGTTAATAACATCTGTTGAAAATTTACTTGAAGTATCTGATATTTACTCGTTCAGTGACGAGGGAATTGATTTTTATGGGCCATATCATTATCAGGCAGCTACGGAAATGGGAGCTTATGGATATGAAACAGAATATTTCAAAGATTTGTTACAGGCATTACCTGTCAAACCCAATCCGAGTTTTAACTTTGTTCCAAACCATTTGCTCGTGAAATTTAATGGTAAATTATTAAACCGGGTTTCTGAATGGTTAAAAACCAGTAGCAACCATTTTATCTATATCAATGGCAACTCTGATCCATGGCGTGCTGCTGCTGTACCCCCATCTAAAAAAGTTGATGCTAAATGGTTTTTTCTTGATGGGAAAAATCATAGAGATGCCAGAATTGCCAATATGAATGATAACGAAAAAGAAGAAATAATTTCGACGTTGGGAAAATGGTTATCACTTAAAATTGAATACACATTGTCTAGCGAATAAAGAAACACATAACAGAGTTTTTCTTTGATACGAAAGTTTACTATTTGGAAAAGCTGACAAGAGGGTAAGACGCTTTTTAAACACGGTTTCGAAATATATGAACGATAGCAACAAATTTTTGAAAAAAAACAATTTTACTACTGAAGTGTTAAACAAAATTATATCTAAACACATCAAATATAAAACATGAAATACATAGGAGCTCATGTAAGCATATCGGGTGGAGTTGAAAATGCCCCCCTTAATGCCCATAATATTGGGGCAAAAGCTTTTGGCATGTTTGTAAAAAATCAACGTCAATGGCAGGCTAAACCGTTTACTCCTGGTAACACAGAAAAATTTAAAAAGAATTGCGAAGGGTTAGGGTATAAGCCAAAACATATTTTACCCCACGACGGGTACTTGATAAACCTCGGTCATCCAGAGAAAGAAGGGCTTGAAAAATCAAGAACGGCGTTTCTTGATGAAATGCAGCGTTGCGAACAGTTAGGGCTAGACAGGTTAAATTTTCATCCCGGAAGCCATCTTAAAAAAGTATCAGAGGAAGAATGCCTGAAGACAATTGCAGAATCAATAAATATTGCATTGGACAACACGAAGGGAGTAGCCTCAGTTATTGAGAATACTGCAGGTCAGGGTTCAAATATGGGGTATACTTTTGAACAAATTAAATTTATTATCGACCGGGTTGACGATAAGGACAGGGTAGGGGTTTGTATTGATACATGTCATTCGTATGCTGCGGGATATGATGTAAAAACTGCCGAAGGGTTTAAAGAAACCTTCAGGAAATTTGATGAGATAATTGGGTTCAGCTATTTGAAAGGTATACACTTGAATGATGCTAAAAAAGGATTAGGGTCAAAAGTCGACCGTCATGATAATTTGGGCAAAGGTGTGCTGGGCATTGAAGCTTTTAAACACCTGATGAACGATTCACGTTTTGATGATATTCCTATTATCCTTGAAACTCCGGATGAGGAATTATGGCCAAGTGAAATAAAACTTCTTTATAGTCTTGAGGAAAAATAAGTGGCATTTTTACACTTATTATTCAAATTGGTTATATTTGCTGTACATAAAAGTATTTTAAATATATATTAGTAGTATGATGACTTCAGATAATTTTAAGAAACTTGAAATTTGGTTTGTAACAGGAAGCCAACATTTATATGGATCAGAGACCCTAAAACAAGTTGCTGCACATTCACAGGAAATTGCAGCTTTTTTTGACGGATCAAAAAGAATACCGGTAAAAATTGTTTTTAAGCCGGTAATGAAAACGCCCGATGAAATTACTAATTTATGTATTGAAGCTAATGCTGCCGGTGCATGTATAGGTTTAATTACATGGTGTCACACCTTTTCTCCTTCGAAAATGTGGATTAATGGTCTGAAACTTTTAAATAAGCCAATTCTTCATTTGCATACCCAGTATAATCGTGATTTGCCCTGGGGTGATATTGATATGGATTTTATGAACTTGAACCAGGCAGCACATGGCGACCGCGAACACGGATTTATCATGACACGTATGCGGATCAACCGGAAAGTTGTTGTTGGGCATTGGCAAGAAGAAGAAGTACAGGAAAAAATAGGTGTTTGGACCCGTGCAGCAGCAGCATGGTATGACATGCAACATTTAAAAATTGCCCGTTTCGGCGATAATATGCGAGAAGTAGCGGTTACTGAAGGCGACAAAGTAGAAGCACAAATTAAATTAGGCCTTTCGGTAAATGGATATGGGGTAGGGGATATCGCCAAAGTAATTAGTGAAGTTTCTGACAAAGAAATAGATAGTCTTGTAAAAGAATACCTTGAAATATTTGAAGTTGCTGCCGATGGTAAACCAGGCGGAAAATACCATGAAAATGTTCGTTACCAGGCACGTATTGAACTAGGCATGCGTAACTTTTTAGAAAGCGGTGACTTTAAGGGTTTTACCACGACCTTCGAGGATTTACACGGATTAGCCCAACTTCCGGGCCTTGCCTCACAGCGTCTTATGGATGCCGGATATGGGTTTGGGGCAGAAGGTGACTGGAAACATGCAGCCCTTGTTCGTGCCCTTAAAGTAATGGGTGTAGGGTTAAAAGGAGGATGTTCTTTTATGGAAGATTATACCTACCACCTTAACCCAAGTGGAATGAAAGTTTTAGGGGCGCACATGCTGGAAATATGTCCCAGTATTGGCGAAGGAACCTCCAGGCTGGAAGTTCATCCGTTGGGTATCGGCGGAAAAGCGGACCCGCCGAGACTGGTCTTCAACGTCCCGCAGGGCAGCGGTGTCAATGTCTCGGTAATGGATATGGGAAATCGCTTCAGAATGCTTATCAATCCATGCAAGGTCGTTAAGCCCGAAGCCGATTTGCCGAATCTGCCGGTGGCACGCGTCCTCTGGCA
>CAZWGG010000115.1:0-10880 GCA_964633305.1 uncultured Bacteroidales bacterium | reverse complement strand
CGTTTTCTTATCAAAGACTTTAAAAAATAGGAGTTTTCTGGCAGGCACTAATTAGCGCTAGTAAAAAAAGTATAACCTTAAAAATTTTATGCTATGAAAAAATTAACCTGTATATTAAGTTTTGTTTTTATCCTGGTAACAGGAAGCAAGGCCCAGTTTGAAATACCACAGATTGAATCAGATACTACCTTCAAACCCGGTGTTAAAATCGGTGGCGGATTTGCTATGCAATACCAGGGTTTAAGCCATGATGCCGATTCGGCACTTATTCCACTTGGTAAGGGAATAAACCTTCCAACAGCTAATATGTATATTGATGCATACCTTGGCCCGGGAATAAAAATACATTTAACTACTTATTTGTCTTCAAGACACCATGTAGAGGCTTGGGTAAAAGGGGGATATTTACTTATTGACCAAATGCCATTTATTAAATGGAAAGCCCTTGATAAAGCTATGGAATTTTTAACCTTAAAAGTGGGTGATATGGAAATTAATTATGGAGATGCACATTTTCGCCGTTCTGATAATGGAAATGTCAATCATAATCCCTTTGTTGGAAACAACATCATGGATGCTTTTGTAACTTCACCGGCTTTTGAGTTACTATTTCGTGACAAGGGCTGGATTATTATGGGAGCTGTATCTACCGGAAACCTGAAACCAGGCCTTACCGGGTACAGCGCATCAACGAATACGTATACTGCATTTAATCTTGCAGAAGAACTTGCATTTTACGGCAAAGTAGGTTTTGATAAGAATTTTCTTGATAATTGGCGTTTTCGTGCCACACTATCAGCCTATTATTGCAGCAATAACCATGCAGGGGCCTTGTATTTTGGCGACCGTTCCGGCTCAAGATATTACCTGGTGATGAACGAACAAGAGGGAAGCAGCAGTGTAGACCCTGCTCAAAATCATACGTCGGGGCGCTGGGGGCCCGGATTTACCGATCGTGATCAGTCATACATGATAAATTTATTTTCAAGGTACAAGGGAATTGAACTCTTTGGCACTTTTGAAAATGTTACAGGAACGAATTCAGGAGGTGCTGACATTAATTTCATGCAATATGCCCTTGAAGGGTTATACTTCTTCGGAGGTACCGATCAATTCTATGGAGGATTACGGTACAATTATGTTAAAAACGACAATGATATGTCTGTCGATCGCATCCAGGTGAGTGCCGGATGGTATCTTACAGAAAACATCAAAACGAAAGTAGAATATGTAAACCAAAACTTTTCAAACTTTGCCACGTATGGCGATAATGCCGGTTTTAACGGAATAATGGTTGAAGCGGGCATATTGTTTTAAAATCGTTGGCTGGGGGGATAAAGATATTATGTATTATAAATACCTGACCCTTTTAATGGCTGTGGCTGTTCTTCAAAAAACAGTAAACTCCCAGGTAACGGAACCTAAAGATAAATGGAGATGCCTTATGAAAAGCATCTCTATCCGGGGTGAATCGAATGTGAATCAATTTCTATTCCACTACACAGTACCTTATAGTGATTCTATACCTTCAAAATATGGAACACCTATATGTAAAACTGATACCGATTTAGTGATCTACAAAATACCGGTACTAGCATTTGAAGGAGAAAATACATTGATGTTAAAAGATTTTCAAAAACTGTTAAAGGCATCACAGTATCCGGTTATACAGGTACAGATTAACAAGGAAGTGTTCAGGGAAATTGTTATGAAAGGTTTTCCTGCATTAAATATGGAATTAACCCTGGCCGGTGTATCGCGAAAAATTGAATCAAATTATATAATAAAAAATCGCAACCAGAATAAAATTTATATTGAAGGTAATTTTTATACGCGTTTTACAGATTATAACCTTGACCCTCCGCAAAAAATATTCGGTATGGTACAGGTAAGAAATTTTTTATATATACAGTTTGAAATTATTTTGTTTAAATATAAAGCTAGCAAAAAATAAATATTTTAAATTTATTTATAAAACCACATATAACTATAATTTTGTTGACAGAATAAAAAATACTAATTTTACACAGGTTTAATCAGGGGTGCCAATAAGCGGCTGAGATTACACCCTCAGAACCTGGGCAGGTAATGCTGCCAAGGAAGTATGTCAAACGTTTATACTCCCCCTGCATAATTTTATTTTGAAATGAAAGTATACTTGAATAGTGAACCTATTACCCTCGATAAAGGTATGTCGTTGTACCATCTATTATCTTTAAAAGATTTCATTGACCAAAAGGGCATTGCTGTTGCGGTTAACAACAAGGTTATTCGAAAACAGGAATGGGGATCAAATGTACTGAATGAAAATGATAAGGTTCTTATTATCTCAGCGACCAAAGGAGGATAATTATTTCTTAAACTCAATTGTTAACTATTTTAAACCATTTAAACATTGAAAAAGATTGTAACCCGGGAAGATTTTCCAAATTCAAAAAAGATATATGTAAAGGGCAAGATTCATGACATTAAAGTAGCTATGCGTGAAATACATCTTGCCGATGCAAAAGACAAAGAGGGGAATATAATTAAAAATCCCCCTGTTCCTGTTTACGACACATCAGGCCCTTATACCGACAATAGTAATGAGATTGATATAGAGAAAGGGATTCCCCAATTACGAAAGAATTGGATTTTAGATAGAAATGATGTAGAAATATTGGACTATCTTTCATCGGAATACGGAAGAAAACGTCACTACGATACTTCTCTTGACAAGCTACGATTTAAACATGTTAACACCCATCCGTTAAAAGCAAAAAAAGGCAAATATGTTTCCCAGTATTACTATGCAAGGCAGGGAATTATAACACCTGAAATGGAATATGTTGCCATTCGTGAAAATCAATGCATTGATGAAATAAAGGAACAAGTATCACACTATAAAGGTTGTTCGTTAAATGCAAGTATCCCGGTAAGCCATATAACTCCTGAATTTGTGCGAGAGGAAATTGCGGCCGGAAAGGCTATACTACCTGCAAATATTAACCATCCCGAAAGCGAGCCAATGATTATTGGACGCAATTTTCTGGTAAAAATTAACGCCAATATAGGAAACTCACCAACTACATCAGGTATTGAAGAAGAAGTAGAAAAAGCAGTATGGGCCTTCCGCTGGGGGGCCGACACTATTATGGACCTTTCAACAGGTGCAAATATCCATGAAACCCGTGAATGGATTATCCGTGACAGCCCGGTACCTGTTGGTACAGTGCCCTTGTACCAAGCACTGGAAAAGGTTAATGGGAAAGCAGAAGATTTGAACTGGGAGATTTACAAAGACACACTTATTGAACAATGTGAACAGGGCGTTGACTATTTTACCATTCATGCAGGTTTACTATGGAAACATATACCACAAACTATTCACCGTACAACAGGTATTGTTTCCCGTGGCGGGTCAATCATGGCGAAATGGATATTACATCACCATAAGGAAAACTTTTTGTATACCCATTTTAATGATATATGCGAAATACTGTCGGCCTATGATGTAGGTGTATCACTTGGCGATGGGTTACGTCCGGGTTCAATTGCCGATGCCAACGATAAAGCACAGTTTGGTGAACTGGAAGTATTGGGTGAGTTAACCCAGATTGCCAGAAAACACTTTGTGCAAGTAATAATTGAAGGTCCCGGCCATGTGCCTATGCATAAAATAAAAGAAAACATGGAACTTCAATTAAAATATTGTGATAATGCCCCATTCTATACCTTAGGCCCACTTGTTACCGATATTGCACCCGGTTATGATCACATAACTTCTGCAATTGGAGGGGCAATGATTGCTTTATACGGAACATCGATGCTTTGCTATGTGACCCAAAAAGAACATTTAGGGTTACCTGATAAAAATGATGTAAAAGAAGGGGTTATTACCTTCAAACTTGCGGCCCATGCAGCCGATCTTGCAAAGGGCTTTCCCGGTGCACAGTACAGAGATAACGCTATTAGCAAAGCAAGGTTCGAATTCCGATGGAAAGACCAGTTTGCTTTAGCACTGGATAGCGAAAAAGCCATGCAATTTCATGATGTAACCTTACCAGACGAAGGCTACAAAGCAACCCATTTTTGTTCAATGTGCGGTGAAAACTTCTGTTCAATGCGTGCTTCGAAGGAAGTACGCGATATGGCTGAAAAAATGAAAGAAAAAGCAGAAGAATTTAAACAGGCCGGTAGCGAATTATATTTGTAATACAATTTATATGGAGTTGATCTTGCTCTCATATCCAAGTTTTTTCCCTAAGGAAGTGAACTGTATAATTTCCTTAATGGAGAACTATGATTTTATCTTTCACTTAAGAAAACCAGCAGCCCATTTTAATGAATATAAACAAATCATAAAAGAAATTCCTTATCAATTTCACAAAAGAATAGTTTTACATGATGCTTATGATTTACAAAAAGAATTTAGGGTAAAGGGCTTGCACTTTTCATCGGCTCAAAGAAATATTTCTTTTGAAATAAAAAGCTGTGGTACAAAAAGCACCTCTTGTCATTCGCTTGATGAAATAAAAAAGCTTGACGGAAAATTCGATTACATGTTTTTAAGTCCTGTATTCAAAAGCATTTCAAAAAAAGGCTACACAGGAAACCTCGATATGCAGGAGGTAAAAGAATATTTGAAAAAACCGAGAAAATCAAAAATTATCGCCCTTGGAGGAATCGATGAAAAAACGTATCCTTCTTTACATGGTTATAAATTTAACGGTATTGCTTTACTTGGAGCTGTATGGACTACCAATCCGGGTATGCAGGCAAATTTTGAGAATAATCTTCAAAGAATAATTCAATGTATACACCATAATCGTATTGTACAACAACTTCCAATGAACTAAACTTTGGCTTTAAACCAAAATGAAAAAAATTGCTGACATACAATATATCACTCAAAACTCAAAATATTTAAGCCATGCTCAACAAGCCAAGTTAATGTTTTTAAACGGAATAACCTGGGTACAAATTCGAATGAAAAACTGTTCACACAAGCTCATTCTTGAACAATCGGCTGAAGCGCTCCAATATGCTAAAAAATACAAGGGAACATTAATCATAAACGATTCAGTTGAAATTGCAAAAGAAATTAAGGCACATGGTGTTCATTTAGGATTAAATGATATTCCTGTAAATGATGCACGTGCTATTTTGGGAGAAAAATATATTATCGGAGGAACGGCCAATACATTCCATGATATTGAATTACAAGCAAATTATGGTGCCGATTATATTGGCTTGGGACCATTCAGGTTTACCACCACGAAAAATAACCTTAGTCCGATTATTGGTCTTGAAGGTTATAAAACCATAGCAAAAAATCTTAAAAGATTAAAAATTAAAATTCCGGTTGTAGCCGTTGGTGGTGTTACCCTGGAAGATATTTCACCAATTAAAAAAGCAGGGTTGCACGGAGCAGCTATATCAGGAGCACTGCTTAAACCATTTCTGGAAAAAATGAAATAAAATTTATACATGCATGGAACAATTAAAAATAGCAGGCAAAACTTTTAAATCGAGACTATTTATCGGAACCGGTAAGTTCAGCTCAAATGAACTAATGCAACAGTCGGTTAAAGAATCGGGGACAGAACTCGTAACTGTTGCATTAAAACGCGTTAGTATTGATAACAAAGATGACAATATGCTTAAACACTTGGATATTCCCGGTGTGAACTTACTACCTAACACTTCTGGGGTAAGAACTGCCAAAGAGGCGGTTTTTGCGGCGCAACTGGCCCGGGAAGCATTAGAAACCGAATGGGTAAAACTTGAAATTCATCCCGATCCGAAATATCTTTTGCCTGACGGGGAAGAAACCCTTTTAGCAGCAAAAGAATTGGTGAAACTGGGATTTAAGGTATTGCCTTATATTCACGCCGACCCGGTTTTATGTAAAAAACTTGAAGAAGCAGGTACTGCAGCTGTTATGCCACTTGGCTCTCCTATCGGTTCAAATAATGGTTTGCGCACATTAGATTTTTTAAATATTATCATTGAACAAAGTAACATTCCTGTTATAGTTGATGCCGGTATAGGAACACCGTCTCATGCAGCCTGGGCCATGGAAATCGGTGCCGATGCAGTATTGGTAAATACAGCTATTGCAGTATCGCCAAATCCTATAGCAATGGCCGGTGCGTTTAAACTTGCGGTTGAAGCCGGGCGTAAAGCATTTGAAGCAAAACTTGCTGAAAAATCGGTTGTGGCAAACGCAAGCAGCCCTTTAACTGCATTCTTGGAAAAATTGGATCAATAAAAAATTATATACCTCACTTTTAATAATTAAATAAAGATGGGTTTCTATAAAGAAATTCAGAAATTGAGTTGGGAATCGGTTTCAGGGCAGATTTATTCAAAATCTGAAGCCGATGTAAAAAAGGCATTGTCAAAAAACACGTTAAATTTAAACGATTTTCAGGCTTTAATTTCACCGGCAGCTGTCCCTTATCTTGAAACAATTGCTCAAAAAAGCATGCATCTCACACAAAAAAGGTTTGGCAAAACCATCCAGCTATATATCCCTCTTTATCTTTCAAACTATTGCTCAAATTCGTGTGTGTATTGCGGATTCAATAATGGTAATTCAATAGAAAGAAAAGTACTTACAAAAAGCGAGGTACTAAAGGAAGCAGAAACTATAAAAAAGGCAGGGTTTGAACATATTCTGCTGGTAACAGGTGAAGATAACCGCTATTGCAACGTTGATTATATTATTGAAATAGTAAAAGAATTAAAGGAACTCTTTTCACTTATTTCAATAGAAGTTCAACCACTACAAGCCGAAGATTATAAGAAACTTACAAAACATGGTCTGAACACTGTATACATTTACCAGGAAACATACAACGAAAAAAATTACAGGACATACCATCCGAAAGGGAGAAAATCGAATTTTCAGTACCGGCTTGAAACTCCCGAAAGGCTTGGTGAAGCAAAAGTACATAAGATTGGACTGGGATGCCTTCTCGGATTGGAAGACTGGCGTGTTGATTCGTACTATACAGCTTTTCATTTACAATACCTCGAAAGAAACTACTGGCAATCAAAATATTCGATTTCATTTCCCCGTCTGAGACCACATGCAGGTGGCTTTAAGGCAAATTTTGTTGTCGATGAGAAAGACCTTGTCCAGCTAATTTGTGCATACCGTTTATTGAATGAACAGGTTGAAATTTCGCTTTCAACACGCGAAAGTCCCAAGTTCAGGGATAATATGTTAAAACTTGGGGTAACTTCTTATAGCGCGGGCTCAAAAACTCATCCCGGTGGCTATTCGAAAAATGAAAAAACTCTTGAACAATTTTCTGTACATGATAACAGGACTCCAAAACAAATTGCTGATATGATAAAAAATTCAGGCTATGAAGTAGTATGGAAAGACTGGGACAATTTTATGCAATTGTAAAGATAAATTATGAACAAGATTCAAAAAGAAAGATACAACAGGCATATCATACTACCCCAGGTTGGAGAGAAGGGGCAGCAAAAACTTTTTGATGCAAGCGTACTTGTTGTTGGTGCAGGAGGTTTAGGGACACCGGTATTACAATATCTTACCGCCGCTGGTGTTGGTGCTTTAGGCATTATTGATGCAGATACTGTTGAGTTATCGAACTTACAAAGACAAGTACTATATAAAGAACATCAAACAGGCGAATTAAAGGTAAATAAGATAAAAGAAGCACTAAATGAGTTAAATTCGGATGTAACCGTTATCACCTATCCATTCCTGCTAAATGAAGATAACGCAGAGAAAATCATTGCTGAGTTTGATATTGTTGTTGGGGCAACAGATAATTTTTATTCAAGGAAATGCATTGATGTTATTTCAAAAAAACTTAGTATACCTTATGTTCATGCGTCAATAGGTGAATTCGAAGGACAAGTAACGGTTTTTAATTACAACAATGGACCATCGTATACTGACCTATATGATGACACACCCGATGAATTATCTCTGCCATTAGGTGTTATGGGAGTACTTCCGGGAATTATCGGAAGTATACAGGCAAGTGAAACCATTAAGATAATTACAGGTATTGGCAAAGTTCTTTCAGGAAGACTTTTGGTTTATGATGCCCTTGAAGCGAAATTTAATGAAATTGTGCTTTAAAGACCTTCCAAATTAATCAATTAATATTGGTTTGCTTATCGTCCCTTCTTTTAAGTTAATTAGTACATAATATATCCCGGGAATAAATTTCCTTGTTGAAAAGTTAAATTCAAAAGTTTGCGGGGCTTTTTCCAAAATTACCTGTCCCTGATTATTAATCAGAACAATCTTTTCAATTTCCAAGGCACAGGATATTGTCAAATTGTCGCTGGCAGGACAAGGAAACAGATTTACATTAATTGGTTTATCATGCTGGAAAATGCCTAAAATACTATTTTCAACATGTTCATCGGAAACAATATATCCAACTTCCGCATTTCCAACTATCGAATTTACTTTAAATGCAATAGTATCATAAACAGCTATTTCTGTATCATTTTCAGTGTCATAAAATACCAGGTTGATATCGTTCCCATCGGTATTTGAAAATATAGTCAGGTATACTATCCATTTTTGCAAATCGGCATCAAATTCCGGCTGCATCATACCACAACAAATATTATCTGAAAAAGCAGCCAAATAATCACTTGCATCAACAGTTAAATATTCGTCACTAAATTCAAAGGTCCCCGTTAAGGTCATTGAATATTGAAAATCGCCCGGGTATACCTCCCAGCCCGATGGTTGTGACATCACTGAGAATGCCAGTACAGAAAATATGATAAATGATATGCTCTTTTTCATAAGAATATATTTTATTTATTTTATTGGCCTTATGGAACTTTTCATTAAAAAATTTATTCATTCCATTTGTTAAATAATGAAAATTTTTTTAATGAACGTTTCACACTTTTTTTTTACTAATTTATATAACCACATGTTGACATACTTATTTTTGTTTAATTAAGCTATGTACATCCACTCCTTTATCATGAATTATTTTAACTAAGTAAATACCTGGAGGCAAAGAAACCATATATTTTTCAAATTGGTTGGTGCTTATTGGCGCCAAACCTGTCTGCTTCCCATTCAAATTAAATAATGCAATGCTTTTAATATTTACGTGTTCTGTATTTATTATCTTAATATAACGGTTATAAGGATTCGGGAAAATTTGAGTTTTCGAAATCGTATTAAAGGGGATATCTTCGTCGTTGCCATCCAGGTCGATGATCAATGGATTTGCTATATTACCAACTATTGTGTTTTTGTTAAATGTGGTTATGTTTGAAACCATATACCAGCTATTTGTCTTAACATTTTTGAGCTTTGCATTAAGTGAGACGGGAGTATCCCCAGAAACTGAAATAAACCACTGGTATTTCTTATCTATTGAATTGAATATAGCATTTGCCGTGCCCCTGAGATTGTCGTCATCATCATAAATTTCTAACAGAAAGTTGTTATCCTGGATAACCCCATTCAGATAAATTTCAGCAACAACACACATGGTTTCTTTCCAATTTGTGGCATACATTTTTTCCCCTTCTTTTACGCTTTTTACAGAATGCTTTAGCATAGACTGAGATGGGTAATTGAAATCAAAACTTTCAGTTGCATTCGATTTATACATGTACCCTAAACCGTGTTGCATATACGTTAGGTTTCCATACCATCCCATCAGTTCATCGAAAATTGCAAATTCATACTGGCTTTTAATAATATCGCCTGCTACAGGTGTGAAATAGGAACATGCTTCCTCAATGCCCATATTTATTTGGGAGGGATATCCTATCCAATTCCAACCGGGACTAATCAAAATGTTAACATTTCCTGTTTCCAAGGGGGCCCCGATAACAGTCAACATTTCGTTATATCTATGTTTTATCATATACATTTTTGACAGATCAATACCCCCTTGTTGTGAAAGGCTCCCTTTCCAGCCATAATTGGAAGAGTATACATCAAATACCTCATGTCCTTTAATTTGGTCATTGGGTTTATTCAAAACAGAAGACATGAGTTTGTTTATATCTGAAAGGTTTTCGCTTTCGAGGTTAAACGACACCCATTTCCAACCATTGGAAAGGGCAATATTGTTTGAAACCGTGTTTATGGCAATTATTTCTTCCGGTGCTGAAGGAGAACCATATACTTCCTGGGCTTTAAATGCATAAACCGGGGTTACTTCAGGATAAATCCTGTCATTATCTGCATCCCAGATAGTAAAAATTACTTCTTCACCTGTTGCTGAGTTACTGAAAACATTGAGAAAAACAACATATACATCATATTCCTTAAGGTATTCCACATTGGCAACACCCCTGCATATTCCATTAACAAAAGCTCCTATTTTGTCGTTTATATCAGAAGAAAACTCTCCCTGGATATTTAACATGCCGATAACTGACATAGAGTATTGATAGTTTTCAGGATTAATTTCCCAGTCAGGTGGTGAAGCATTAACATTTACCTTAATATTGAGCCGTTCATTAAAACCAAGGTTGCCCGACAGGTACACATTTGCTTCATACTTTCCAATGTTTAAAGCAGGGTTTACGGTAAACTCTATTTCTTTTGTCCCTAATGGTTCAAGTGAACCTGAGTAATCAGAAACACTCAGCCATCCCGGAAGGTCTGATATGTTGAAATATTCTTTTTCGCCACCTTTGTTCTGTATATTTACAACAAATCTGGTTTCTTCATTAGGTTTTGTGTCAGTTGCAATAGCATCTGTCTCCCAAATTAAATTGTTTTTATCCATGAATGCTGTCCATGATACTGTTGAGTACATAGTATTTCCGAATAAGTCCATAACTTTTTTAACAGAAGCTGTAAGAGTTTGATTTTCAATCTTTGAGGCTTCAATATCGGGAACAATATTTACCAT
>CAZWGG010000114.1:0-10884 GCA_964633305.1 uncultured Bacteroidales bacterium | reverse complement strand
CGTTGGAATCATGGGATACAGAATGGGGGCTTTACCATCACAATAAGGATAACAAAAAAACTACCAGGCTAAACATTTGTCCGGCAGGTAAATACGATACATCGTCTGATTTGGTTGTGGAAGAAATTGAAGTGCCTTCATACGACGGGGTTAAAGTGCCCCTATCAATAATATACAAGAAAGGGATAAAATTAAATGGCAACAATCCCACTTTAATTACCGCGTATGGGGCGTATGGTAGTTCTATTGTCCCTGAATTTGCAGTAACAAATATAGCCTGGCTCAAAAGGGGAGGAGTATTGGCAGTTGCCCATGTAAGAGGGGGTGGTGAAAAAGGAGATAACTGGTATAAGGCTGGTTATAAAGAAACCAAACCAAATACCTGGAAAGATGTTATAGCCTGTGCCGAGTATTTAATTGAAAAGAAATTTACCTCGTCCAAGAAACTCGCGGCATTTGGTAGTAGCGCAGGTGGTATTGCCATAGGCCGGGCTATAACTGAAAGACCTGGGCTATTTAAAGCTGCTGCCATTTATGTGGGGTTTTTAAATATTCTGAGACATGAATTTTCAACCAACACGGTAAATACTGCAGAGTTTGGAACGGTAAAAGATTCTGTAGAATTCCGCTATTTATATGATATGGATATGTATCATCATATTCTTAAAGATAAAAAGTATCCTTCTATACTATTTACTGCCGGTATGAATGATACAAGGGTTGCCCCGTGGATGCCTGCCAAGGTAGTAGCAAAAATGCAGACCTTTCCAGACTGGTCAAATGTTTTCCTATTCAGTGTAAGTACTGGAGGACATTTCGGAGGTCCAGATTCTAATAGTGAAATTACAGATTCGTACATGTTCTTTTTATGGCAACTCGGACATCCAGACTTCAGATTGATACAAAAAAAATAAAAAATTCGGTAAAAAGTAGTGATAGCCTGGAATGAAAAAAAAATCTTTATTCATGGCTACTTTAAAATTTGTGTTTTACCATGATGAAAACAATAGGATTAACAAAACAAGATATCAAGCGACATGTATTATTTTGGATACTTATTATATGCTTTTTGCATTCTATAGATCCCTTAAAGGGACCACTAATTGCACACTTTGTATGCTCTGGGTTAACATACTTAAACTTTGGTTTTGCTTATTACTTTCTGGCATTATTCGTGTTTCCCAGATATTTAGGGAAAAGTATCTTATTGACATTATGTGGAATAATTTTCACACTTATTATTCATCTGTTAATTGATTATATAAATTTCTACCATATATTTAAGTTTTTTGAAATACATCCAGAAGTATCATCAAGGCCTATTAAGGATTTTATATTTGAGACTTTTCTTATATTTTGTGCTGTAGCTGCTTGCGCAGCTTCGTTTTACAGGAATATGCTGAGCAGGTATAAATTAAAAGAACAAAATAAAAAAAACAAAGCTATGCTTTTAAAAGAGCTGAGCCTTTTTAAATGCCAGTATAACATGCATACAACACTCGGGTTTTTAAAGTTTTGCCACAACGAAATAAACAGGTATTCAAAAGAGGCCGCCCGTGCCATTGAGCTTTTTTCACACATGGTAACCTATACCATACATACTAAGCCGGAAGAAAAAGTACGGTTAGCCAATGAAATTACATATATCGATAATTTTATACAACTGAGAAAACTGTTAAGCTCTAAAGTATACGTTGACTTCTCAGCCGGTGATGTTACCGGTGATTTATATATCTTTCCCCGCATATTAATAACATTTGTAGAAAATGCCTTTAAGCACGGATTATTTAACCAGGCAAAAGAACCCTTGAAAGTTAACCTGGCTGTTGAAGGTAAAAAAATGCTTTTTTCGGTAAAAAATAAAACAGGTGTAAACAAAAAAAGTAATGGTGCAGGAATTGGGCAGTATAATGCTATTCAAATGCTGGAATTGTTTTATAAAAACAACTATAAACTTGTAACCAAAAAACAACACGATGAGTACGTGGTAGATTTAACTTTAAACTTATAGTATTTAACAGTGATTACAGCCTGCCCGGTAGAAACATTGAATTTTACTATATACCAAAAATCCTTCTCATTAACATTTTTTGTAACACGAGCAGGATGGTTTTTATATGAATAAATGCAATAAGTTAATGTGGGTTTTGGTATACAATATTTAAGTAGAAGCGCTTTGTATATTATAATACAATCTGCAATTTTATTACTATAGCCCTCGTGAACCAGCGTGCCAATTCCCCCTTAACAAAGGGGGCAGGGGGTTGTACAAGATAGCCAGTGCATGAAAACAGCGGGTTAAAGATCATACGATTTGATGATATTGAAGTAAAAAAAGATATAGGAAATGTATTACCGGCTATTGAAGCCCGGATAGAAAAAACAGGGTTAACCTCTTGATTGATATAAAAAAATTACAGGAAAGATTCTATTTTATGAAGGCACACAACCCCCAACCCCCTTTGTTAAGGTGGATTACACTCTGCTTAATAAAAACATCGAATTTTACTATATATCAAAAATCCTTTCTCATTAACATTTTTTGTAACACGAGCAGGATGGTTTTTATATGAATAAGTGCGATAAGTTAACATAATTATTATTTTTGAACTATGCTTGTAAAACCAAATAATAACCATTAATACACCTAAAAATGTATACCTGTATTATTGTTGATGACCAACAGGCCGCAGTAGACATGCTGGCAGAACATATAAAAAAAGTGCCGCCGTTAACTGTACGGTTAGCCGAAACCGACCCGTTGAAAGCGCTATCCTTTCTCGATAAAGAAAAACCGGATATTATTTTCCTGGACATTGATATGCCGGGCATGTCGGGCATAGACATCGTTGAAATCTTGAAGGATAAATGCGGCTATTCTATGCCAAAAATTGTTTTTACCACTGCCCATGAGGAATTTGCACTAAAAGGTTTTGAATACGGTGTAATAGATTATATTCTTAAGCCAGTTACATTCAGCAGGTTTAAAAAATCGGTTGACCGTATAATTAATACCCTGGATAAACATACCGCCGGTAACCCACTTGATTTTTTCTTTGTAGACGTATATGGAGAAAAAATAAGGATAAATTTTGCAGATATAATTTATATTGAAGGGGCCAGGAATTATGTCAGTATAAGTACTACACTAAAAAAATTAACGGTATATAATACCGTAACAAATATGATGGAAGTCCTTCCAGTGGACAGATTTATCCGTGTGCATAAATCATTTATTGTTGCAATAGAAAAAATTAAGGCTATTATGGGCAACAGGATACTGGTTAATGAAAAAGACAATACCAAACATATCCCCATTGGGGTAACTTACCGGAAAGATGTAAACAAGAAATTAGGAATTGCTTAAAGATTTTCAAATTATATTCGGTTATAACGTTGCACACTACTAATAAAGTCCTTACAATATTCAACGTCATCTCCACATGGGAATGATGACAAGGAGTGCAGGCTAACAGAGATGGGAATGACGACAAAGAAAGCTGCCACTCTTTCGGATTTGCAATTTCCGTATTCTAATCAATCTTCTGTTAAGCAGGGCTATAGAAAAGATGCCATTGGCAACGAATGTGGAAAACGTTTATTTGGCATGAAACAGACTTCGGCAACAATCTTTATTTCAGATAGATTAAGTATATTTGTATAAAAATAAAATTATGGAAGAGTTTACTGAAAAATATATCAACCCTTTTACCGATTACGGATTTAAAAAACTGTTTGGAGAAGAACCAAATAAAGATTTGTTATTCGAAAAATTATTTGAAATTGCCGAGATAGCTAAATTTACCCCCGACCAAGTCCGTTCTTACGAAGACAGTTTAAAATATTACCGTGATTTAAAAAATTCCCTTGATACTGCAAAAGTTGAAGGAAAAATAGAAGTTGTTTTAGAAATGTTAAAAGCAAATGAACCATTAGAGAAAATTATAAAATTTACAGGATTATCGAAAGAACAGGTTGAAAAGTTAAAATAATTACGCCATACACACACGGTATAGTTAATCGCCATTATTGATATTATTGAAGAATAAGTAACGAAACGGCAAGATTAAAAATAACGATTGATTTTATTAACTTTGCATAAAAAGAAATTGAAATGAGAGCAATTGAGATAAATTCTAAGACAGATAAAAAAGGACATCTTAAAATTGACTATCAACTTAATAAGTCTGATAGCAATGTTAGAGTATTGATTCTCATTGATGATAATTCTGATTTGGATGATGAGAAGTTATGGTTAGAATCAGTTTCAAAGAATCCTGTATTTGATTTTCTTAAAGACAAAACAGAAGATATTTATTCATTAAATGACGGAGAACCATTCAATGATTAAAAATTCTATTGTTCTTGTACCTTTTCCTTTTGATGATTTTTCTACTACTAAAGTTAGGCCCGCTCTTTGTTTAACAGGAAAGATAAGTAAATATGATCATGTTATAATAGCCTTTATTTCAAGTAAGATACCGGATGATATAATTGATAGTGATATTATTATTAAAAAAGAATCCAACGACTGGAAGGGTACAGGACTCACTGTAGATTCCGTGATAAGGTTGCATAAAATTGTGACAATTCCAAAATCATTAATAAAAAGACGACTTGGACGAATAAATGATTCAATAGATAAAGACATTAAAGATAAAATTCAAAGATTATTTGAAATATAAAAAACGTTCACATCGTGTATAGTGCATTTGGCAGAGGAAACGGTGTGAACATGCAGATATTGAGGTACTAAAACTGAACAAAATTATTTGTTTTTATAGGCAATGACACATCTTTTGTTTTGAGAAACGTTTTTAGAAGTGTTATTTCTCAAACCCTGCAACAGTCAATGTCATTCACTCTCTCCCCAGCGTCATCCCCAACTTGATTGGGGATCCCCTGCATTCATAACCAGGCTTAACTAATTATTTAACCAAACCGTGAACTAAAAAAAGATTTACCTGATGAAACAGGGGGAAAAACAGGAGTGATAGAGATTCCCGCTTTTGCGGGAATAACAACAAAGAAAGTTCCGCTTTTTCGGACATGCTATCCGAAAACAAATACCAACAGGATTTGTAATCCGGTTTAACAACAACCATGCAAAAATATTGTACAGAAAAGAGATTTTAAATCAAAAGATATTGAGTTTCATGTCGTAAACTGTTCTAAATGTTTGCTCAATCCATACAGGCAAAAGCCTGTAACCATATATACGGAGGAGATAAAGCCCGACATCGAACGAATTTTTTTTTGTATTTTGGGTTTAATTAATGGTTATGATGATATGTTAATCAAGCCTATAAAACTTTTATAAATTATGGAAATCTAACAGGTCAAACAAAAACCTAAACAAGAAAAAATAATACCACAAAATAAGCTAAAATAAAATTGATTATTCTTTTGTAAACCATTAGATTTTAGTAAATTTATAAAACCAGATTCGTGTTGAAGTTTGTGTGATGAATAAAATAAAGTATTTAGTATTACTTCTAATAATTTTTCCAGGTTCCCCTATTTTTTCAAATGATACACTAAGGATAGAAAATAATAACACCAATTTTATTAACGTTTATCCTTACGTGTATACGTTTATTGATAGCACTAATGATATTACGGTAAATGATTTACTTGTTTCCGGAAAAAAATTTTCAAAGTCGGAAAATAATTCGAGTATAAGTTTTGGATTAAACAAAAACAATTGCTGGACTAAATTCTCTGTTAAAAACGCTGCTGCAGAAAAGGCCATTTTTCTCTTAGTTGTTTCAAATCCTGATTTAAATTACCTGGATTTTTATGAGTTTATGAATTCCAGGATGATCCAGGAAGTTCATACAGGAGAGCTCAGGGAAAAAAAATCCAGGCCAATTGCTCACAGGTATTTCTTATTTCAGCTTGAATTAGAGCCCGGTTCTGCTTATACGTATTTTATTTGTTCAAATAATGAAGGAGATACTAACCTGGTACCTATTTCCCTTCAAAAAGAAAGATTTTTTTATAAAAATGATTTACGCGACCAGTTTTTCTATGCTCTTATTTATGGCATCTTACTATTTATAATAGGGTTTACATATTATTTATATGTAATTGTTAAGGATAAAATATATTTATTCTATCTATTTTATATATTTTTTCTTACAATCTTTTTCTTAAGTTATGACGGGTATCTTTATTATTTAAATTGGAAATGGTTAAGTAATATGGGGAGGATTTTAATTCCTTCAATTGGTATAGTCTATTTTATCACTTTTGCCCAAAAATTCCTCGAATCATTTAGAAAATGGCCTAAGTTACACATTATACTAAACGTTTTAAAAGTGGTCATGTTAACTGTTGGTATTTTACCAATTTTTCAATTTACTTTTTTTGTACCAATATATTTCCTGGGCATTTTTTTAATATTCACTGGTAGTTTCGCAATTTTTATTATATACGCATTTAAATCATATAATAGAGAATATATCCCTTCACAATATTTTTTATTGGCATTTATTTTCATGGCTATTTTTACGATTGTCTATCCTTTAAAAGAAATAGGTATATTACCTTATAATTTCTTTACAGTTAACTCTGCCCGGTTTGGATTCACTTTTGAAAGTATATTATTAACCATTGCCGTACTCGAACGTTTCCGCGTTAGCCAGGAAAATGCCAAAAAAACAATTGAAGAAAGCTACATAAAAATAGAAGACCAAAACAAAGAACTGGAATTTATTAATACCGAGCTTGAAAAGCTCTCTATTGTGGCCAGCGAAACAGATAACAGCGTTGCCATATACGGTAAAACCGGCAAAATAGAATGGTGTAACGAGGGTTTTGAGAAGTTGTATGAAACGAATGTGGATATTCTCATTAAACAAAATAATGATAAAATTGAAGATATAATACGTACAAGTGATATTAAGAAGCTATTTTCCAGTTGTTTGGACAAAAAAGTAGCGGTTACATTTGAATCGTCCATTAATACAAAAGATAACAAAGAACGTTGGCTGCAAACTACCCTTTCCCCTTATGCACGATCGGGAAACATAGAGAAGATAATAGCCATTGGTTCGGATATTACAAATTTGAAAATTTATGAGAAAAATCTTGAAAGAGCTAAAGAACAAGCTGTTGAAGCCGACAGGCTTAAAACCGTATTTTTAGGCAACATGTCCCACGAAATAAGGACCCCTTTGAATGGTATTTTAGGATTTAGCGAATTGTTAAGCAATAAAGATATACCCGATGATAAGAAGGACAAATTTTTAAAAATGATAAGAAGCAATGGCGAACAACTAATACGAATAATTGACGATATAGTTGATATATCTTTAATAGAGTCGAACCAGTTGAGGATTAATAAAATTGAATTTCAACTTTCCGAATTTATCCGTGAAATAGTTATATTTTTTAATGCTTATAAAACTACCATTAATAAAGAACAAATTCAGTTAGATGCCGAATGTAATATAAAAGACGGGCATGCTGTAATAATTACCGATGCAGTACGGTTACACCAGGTATTATCAAACTTATTAAAAAATGCGTTTAAGTTTACCGAGGAAGGCTATATTAAATTTGGATGCACTACCCAGGACACTGAAATTTCATTTTTTGTTGAAGATACAGGTATAGGTATCGATCATACAAAAAAAGACATTATTTTTGAACGGTTTCGCCAAGGGGAAGAATCCTTAAGCAGAAGATATGGGGGCACAGGACTGGGGTTATCTATTTCAAAGGGTATTATTGACAGGTTGGAAGGTAAAATATGGTTAGATACAAATTACCTGGAAGGAACAAGAATATGTTTTACCATTCCCTTACTTATTCCTGACCTGAAAAATAGTAAGGCTAAAAAAGAAAGTCCAACAAAAAATTTCAGTGAGAGGATAAAATCAAAACATATTCTTATTGTTGAAGATCATGATACTTCGTATGAATATTTAGAAGAAATATTATCTCCTTTTCAAACAAAATTATCGCGTGCTATTAATGGTAAACAAGCTGTTGAACTTGTAAAAGTTAATAACTACGACCTGGTATTAATGGACATTAACCTTCCCGGCCTGGATGGTGTTGCAGCTACCAAAGAAATTAGAAAATTTGACCCTAATTTGCTTATTATAGCCCAAACTGCTTATGCAATGGAGTCGGAAAGAGATACCATATTAGCCGCGGGATGTAACGACCTCATAAATAAACCAATCAATTCAAAGACTTTATTTGAAAAATTGGAAATGCATTTGTAATGGAAGAAGATATGTTCTCGCTGAAGTTCGCTGAGGGTATAAATTATTAATTGTTTATTTTGAACGAGATAATTTAACAATATAAATATCTTTTGAACCTGAATTTTCACCGAATAAGGCCGCTCCGGTACCACCAGTATGGTAAATGTTCCCATCTTTATCAACTGCAATATCTTTACCACATGTGCCCCCGTTTTCTCCCTGCTTTACAAACTCTTTTTTCCATAAAAGGTTGCCTTCATTATCATAAGACCGGCAGTATCCTTCGCACTTCTCCCAGTTCTGACACCCTCCAATAAGAATATTATTTGTTGTTGGCTCAAATTCCATGGCTAATATCCCTTCCCACAAATCTCCGCCGAATTGTCTTTTCCATTGAACCTCTTTATTTTTATTTAATTTTACAAGAAAAGCGTCACCATTTCCTGCCTGTTTACCCCCTAAATCTCCACCGGTAGAACCTCCAATATACATATTCTTTTCTTCATCAACCAATATTACATTGGCTGTTTCAAAACTATCGGTACCAAATTCTTCATACCATAACAGCTCTCCATCTTTGCTGTATTTAGCATAAAAAGCATCTGTTTTTTCCTGCCCTTTTTGCCATAAAGGCCCATGTGCAGTGCCACAAATATAAATATTATAATTTTTATCCAGGTATACACCCCTTCCCTGATCATCTTCATCTGAGCCACACTGCCTTTTCCATACTGTTTCTCCTTCATTATCAAATTTTATAAGCAATGCATCTTTTTTTCCTAAGGCATTGCCCGAAATATTTCCGTCAGTAGTCCCTATTGCATAAATATTGCCTAAATCATCTACGGTAACAAAATTGAATGTTTCATCAAATTCAGAACCAACTTGTTTAATCCATACCTGTTCCCCAGCAGCATTAACTTTCATTAAAAATGCATCAGATTTACCCTTATTCCTATCATATAAGTCTCCTAAACTTCTCCCGCAGACCAGTAGGTAATCGTTGTGGCTAACTATCCATTCTGCCCATTCATCATCAGGAGAACCAAAAACTTTATGCCACAAAAGCTGTCCTGAAGAATCATGTTTATTTATAAAAATATCATACCCACCTATTGCATTCTTATCTGCAGTATCATTGATCCAGCCTGTAATGTAAATATTACTGTTTTCATCAATGTCAATACTTTTCCCAAATTCTTCATTTGTTGAACCCATTTGCTTTCCCCAAACAAGTTTTGGTACTACTTCTGATTGTTGTGATACACAACTAAAAATAAAGAATATCCCGATTAATTGAATCCGATTGAGTATTTTCATCTTAGTTAATCTTGGTTTTTTTAATGACAATTCAAATGATGTCTATTTGTAAATTCAAATTAGGTTATGAAATTAATATCGTTACACACATTCAAAAGTTTTGAAATCTTTTACGCACAAGCACTAATTGATCATTCGCTAAATTATATAAAAAATTCCAGGAATAAAAATATGTTAGTATTTGAATCTGAGATTTTTAAGCACAAGAAATTAATGGCTTTAAGCAATGCCTGTAACTTAGTTATCCTGGTCTAGAATTCAGCACTACCGTGTAGTTTTACAAAAAATGTTAAAGAAAGAATTTTCGATATATAGTAAAAATTCAATGTTTCTATTAAACAGACTGTAATCCCCCTTAAAAAAGCAGGGCTGTTAATTTCTAACTCTAACATGAAACCTCTTCCCTTGGTAAGTCCTTGACGTTCTTTGGTAGAAGATTCATTGATAAATGAAAAGCCAATTGGAAATTTGTGAGTCGAATATGCAACCTCATCGAGGTTGTAAAAATTCATCATTCAAATTTATGCTACAAAAATATAGCCGCTACACGGTAAAAATTGTCACTATTTCAAGGGAATAATAAGATTTATTTCATTTATAAAAACAAAAACCTTTCTTCGAAGTACAAGCTTAAGTTACAGTTTGTAAGTAAAGCCGATAAGGAGGTTAAGTTTCTGACTAGGGTATTGGTTCCAGTAATAATATTTTGAAGAGGTAATATTATAAACATTAATAAACGCTGAAAGTATTTTTGAGTACTTATATTCAAGCCCTATATTTAAATCAAATATAGGGTTAAGCTTAATGAAACCGGAAGTTGTTTCAAAGGGTTTTGCATATCGTGTCCCCACAGAAATTATATCAAAATCAAGCATTATTTTATTCTTAATATTATACCTGGTTGTAAATGTAACATCGTACCCGGGCTTATGCCATGCTTTTGCTTCAACAGTCATTGAATAATTGTAGTAATTGGCTTTGAGTAAAAAATTAAGATTCATAACAGGATTATAATATACTTCTCCAAAAAATTTTATCAACTCGGTATCATCATCAATAACATAAAATTTATTGTCATATTTCCCGGTCGAATCATTTACAAAAAGAGGCATATTGTGCACAATATTGTATGAAATGCCCAGGTTAAAGCCAGATGTTAAATTAAGTTTTCCTTTTAGTCCGCCATACGCATATAGCATATCGGTACTCTCGGCTAATGAATTAGGCCCTATGTATGGATTTTCCGATGCTAATCTTTCATAATTATTGAAGGTTACCTTACCATCAATACCAAGATAAGGAATCAGGATATTTTCAACAACATTAAACTGGAGATAGCCTTTAG
>CAZWGG010000113.1:0-10965 GCA_964633305.1 uncultured Bacteroidales bacterium | reverse complement strand
TATGGCGGAGCATGGTCCAGGCATAGGCCGGTGAATTTAGCGAAGCTGGGACTGATTAGAATTAGTATAAAAAGATGGTTTCTAATTTTACATAATTTGAAATATGGGTTAAGCAATGAGTCAATTGGTTTATTTATATATTTACACATAATCTTACTTTAAATTGAACGAAGATTGAAATACCAGGGAATTATTTTAGGCATTGATCCGGGAACTACCATAATGGGATATGGGATGATACAGGTGATTGAAAACCAACCATCTTTGCTTACTTTAGGATATGTTGAGCTGCGTAAATATAATGATCAATATCTGAAGCTCAAAAGAATTTTTGAACGTACCCTTATGCTTATTGATGAATTTAAGCCAAATGAACTTGCTATTGAAGCCCCCTTTTATGGGAAAAATATACAATCAATGCTAAAACTGGGACGTGCACAGGGTGTTGCAATATCTGCTGCTTTATCCAGGAATTTACCTATTTATGAGTATGCCCCCCGAAAAATAAAACAGTCAATAACAGGTCAGGGAAATGCTTCAAAAGAGCAAGTAGCAGGATTATTGCAAAAGATACTTGATATTGATAATTTACCTAATAATCTTGATTCAACAGACGGTTTGGCAGTTGCATTATGCCATTTTTATCAAAAAGGGAGGATAAACACAAAAGGAGAATTTAAAGATTGGAGAGATTTTATTCGTAAAAATCCAGATCGGATTAAGTAATGTCTGCGTTTTATGGTGTTTCTCAAAAGGGAGTTAAAAGTCTGAAAGTCAAAAAGTCATAAGGTTGAAAAAGTTCTGTTGAATTTTAACAGATGGTAGTAAGTAACATGCAGTTAGCAACAAATTTTAAAGTGCATTTCTGATTTTTTCAGCAATATTCTCAAATTCTTCTCTGGAAAATGCTAGTTTAGGCTTTAAAAAATTCGTTGCACTTAAATCATTCATCGGGATCAGATGAATATGCGCGTGTGGTACCTCTAATCCTAGAACAGCAACCGCTACCCGTTTGCAGTCAATAACTTTATCGATGGCCAGGGCTACTTTTTTTGCAAATAAATGTAAACCGGCCAGTAAATCGTCATCTAAATCAAAAATATAGTCGATTTCTTTTTTGGGTATTACAAGCGTATGTCCCTTTGCCAGGGGATTAATATCAAGAAAGGCAAGGTAATTGCTATTTTCGGCTATTTTATAACAGGGTAATTCCCCGTTTACTATCTTAGTGAAAATACTATGCATATTCAAAGTTATGTTTTATAAGGATATTGCAACTATTTCAAAAGGTATTACACCTGAGGGTACTTTTATATCTACCACATCTCCAACTTTTTTGCCTAATAAGCCTTGTGCTATAGGTGTGGCAACCGAAATTTTTCTGTTTTTCAAATCAGCTTCGGATTCCGATACAATGGTATATTCCATAGTAGTACCATTGTTTTTATTCTTAATCTTTACTTTATTTAGTATTTGAATCGAAGAAGTATTGATTTTTGATTCATCAATAATTCTTGAATTGGCAATAGTCGCTTGTAATTTAGAAATTTTCAATTCCAGCAGGGCTTGGGCTTCCTTTGCCGCATCATATTCTGCATTTTCTGATAAATCGCCTTTATCTCTTGCTTCAGCAATTTGTTTTGAAATTTCAGGACGTTCAATGCATATTAACCGATCAAGTTCCTTCTTAAGGTTCTGTAAACCTTCTCCTGTCATGTAATTTGCCATAACTCAATTTTCTTTAATTTCGAAAAATACATTTTAAAAAGAATTCAAATTTTACGGAATTCTCAATATTATAATTAATAAATTTCTATTACTACTGATACCTAGATTTTGATTGTTAAGGCTGTTAGAAACAACAGCTAAGATAATTAAAAATGTTTTGTTTTCAAAATCTCTGTGTAAATTATAGCTTGTTTTATATTATCAAAATAGCCGGTTTGTTTTTTTGAATAAATTTCTGATTCTTCATGAATTAGATCAGAAATTTCGCCAGCGGCAATTTCATTATACACAGATTCGTCATCGAATTTATTATCAGACAAAAGTATTTCTTCTGTTTCCTTAAAAACCGGGATACCTTCTTCACTGGCTTCTTCTACAGGTACTTCTAATGAGATATCATTAGTCTGTTTAGGTATGTTCATTTTAGGTTCAGGAGGAGTGTCAATTTTTCTTTTATATTTTGGTTCGCCAAATAATTGCTCAAACGGATCAAATCCTCCTGTTGGTACCTCATATTCCTGTCTGCCCTGTTGCCCTGGTGCATGGGGGCTAACCTGTTTTCTTTGGTTCTTTTTCCTATAAGCACTGGCCAATCCTCCAAGTATGAGAATTGCAGCATATATAATGAATAAAATCAGGTCATCCATATTAATTATTATTTTTTTTGGTTACGTTTTTTTAAAATCACTATTTTTGCATTCATAGTGATATTAAGATGAAAATTCACAAATTTTTTACAAAAATACTATTTTTTTTTTTATTTATCTTTCTTCCGTATTCTTGTGAGAAAGGTACTGCCGATGTTGTTCCTGACACGTATGTTGATATTACTATAAATACTAATAATTTTTTTCTGGGTACCGGTCAGTCCATATTAGTATCCAATACACAGGTTGGAGTTACAAACCTGGGATATGATAATAACGGCATAATTGTTTATCGTAATACTCAAGATGAATTTTTTGCTTATGACAGGACATGCACTTACCATGTTGAAGAAAGTGTACCTGTTGAGCTTTGGACAAATACCATGTTTGCAATTTGTCCGGTTTGCAGTACAAAATATCAGCTTTGGTTTAGCGGTTTTCCAGCAGATGAAGGACCTTCAAACTATCCTTTAAAGCAATATAAAACATTTTTTAATCCCAATACTTCTGATCTTCACATTTTTAATTTCTAGATAGTATCGATTACACCATTTCATAGCGACTAATGTCTAAAGCAACACGCGTTTGCAAGCCTTACAATCTAACATTCTGAATCAGACACTCGCGGGATTGAATATCAGGAGTTACGCTATAGCGTGAGGACTACATTCAAGACAAGTGTAACAAAGTTATTACTCAGGGCTGTCTCAAAAGATAAATATTTTTTGTTCTTTCTCTGCGTACTTCCGTGGAACTTCCCTGTGTCTCTCTGTGGTCCAGTTTTTTATATTTTTTACCACAGAGCTTACACAGAGTAAAATCAGAGAACCACAGAGTTTTGAGACACTCCCTCATAAGATGGCTTCGCTAGTTGACTTTTTCTTAGAGCCACAAATTAGTGCTTGTAAGCCACTACTAAGTTTTTAAAAATTAATACCTGTAATGTTCCGGTTTATAAGGGCCTTCAACCGGTACACCTATATAATCGGCTTGTTCCTTGGTAAGTTTAGTTAATTTCACACCTAGTTTTTCCAAATGGAGCCTGGCAACTTCTTCATCTAATTTTTTGGGCAGACAGTAAACACCAATCTCATATTTGTTTTGCCACAGATCTATTTGTGCCAGGGTTTGGTTTGAGAATGAGTTACTCATTACAAATGACGGATGACCGGTTGCACAACCAAGATTAACAAGCCTGCCTTCAGCAAGAAGGAAGATCGAATGGCCGTCAGGAAACACATATTTATCACTTTGAGGTTTAATATTTATTTTTTTAATGCCCGGAAAATTATTTAACTCATCTACTTGTATTTCATTATCAAAGTGGCCAATATTACAAACTATAGCCTGGTCTTTCATCTGTGCCATGTGGTCAATGGTAATTACGTCACGGTTACCTGTTGTGGTAACAAATATATTTCCTTCTGCCAGTGCATTTTCTATAGTAGTAACCTCAAAACCTTCCATTGCAGCCTGAAGGGCACATATCGGATCAATTTCAGTGATTATTACTCTTGCTCCGAACCCTCTCATAGATTGGGCACAACCTTTACCTACGTCACCGTACCCCAGGACCACAACAACCTTACCTGCTACCATCACATCCGTTGCCCTTTTTATACCATCGGCAAGAGATTCACGGCAACCATAAAGATTATCAAATTTCGACTTAGTTACCGAATCATTAACATTTATAGCGGGAACAAGTAATTCTCCCTTTTCCTGCATTTGATATAAACGATGCACCCCTGTGGTGGTCTCTTCTGAAACTCCTTTCCATTCCTGTACAAAAGCATGCCATTTACCCGGATTATTTTGTAATGTTTCTTTCAACTGATTTAGAATGATTCTTTCTTCATTGTTTGAAGGTTTTTTATCCAAGATCGATGAATCATTTTCGGCTTTATAGCCCAAATGTATCAGAAGTGTTGCATCACCACCATCATCAACAATAAGATTTGGTCCTTTTCCATTTGAAAAAGTAAGGGTCTGATCAGTACACCACCAATATTCTTCAAGTGTTTCCCCTTTCCATGCAAAAACTGGTACGCCGGCAGCAGCAATAGCTGCAGCTGCATGATCTTGAGTGGAAAAAATATTACAGCTTGCCCATCTGACTTCAGCACCCAAGGCAACAAGTGTTTCAATTAAAACAGCAGTTTGAACGGTCATATGTAGTGACCCTGAAATACGTGCACCGGCCAATGGTTTTGAACCCGTATACTTTTTTCGGATAGCCATAAGGCCTGGCATCTCTTTTTCTGCAATTTCAATTTCTTTTCTTCCAAAATCTGCTAATGTGATATCTTTAACTTTGTAAGGGTGTGCATCAATAATGGTTTCTGTTTTCATAATAGCAAGGTATATTTAATGGGTTACTTGAAATACAAAGGTAGTTAAAATCTATTGTTCCTTTACTCATAAAAATGCTTTAAGTTGTTTTTTCGCCCAAAATTTTCTTTGATTTTAATTGATCTGATTTTAATTGTTCTGACAGGGCTGTAATATTTTCAAATTTTTTTTCATTCCGAATTCTTTCAACAAAAATTATTTTTATTTCCTTATTATAAATATTATCATCAAAATCATGAATATGGGCCTCAACTGTTATATTATGTGATTGCTCTGCTATAGTGGGCCTTACACCGATATTAGCCATTGCCGGCCATTTTTTGTTTTCAATTTCTGCCCATACAGCATATACTCCTGTTAAAGGAATAAGCTTATTTTCATCTTTAATGTGAATGTTTGCTGTTGGAAAACCAAGTTTACGACCAAATTTTTTCCCCTCTATAACCTTTCCGTTTAAAAAGTATTCATAACCCAGCAGTTTATTTGCATTTGAAATATTACCCTTTACAATTTGTTTTCTAACCTCTGATGAACTTACCTTCCTATTATCAATAATCACAGGCATAAGTTTTTCTACAGTAAATCCAAATTTTAATGAATTTAATTTCAAGTCTTCGAACCCTCCTTTTCTGCCTTTTCCAAAATGGTGGTTATGTCCTATTACAATGTATTTAGTTTTAATTTTTTTTACCAGGTATTTTTCAATAAATTCTGAAAACGAAGTTTCAGCAAATTCGTGTGTAAAGGGCAAAATAATCAAATGATCGATTCCCGACTTTTTAATAAGTTCAATTTTTTCCTGCTGTGTTGTTAAAAAATTTAGCTTTTCTGAATTATTTCCTAAAACCATCTTTGGATGCGGCCATAATGTCACAACCACAGTTTCACCATTCAATTGGCACGCCATGTCATTAAGTCGGTCGATAATATGCATATGCCCCCGGTGAACCCCATCAAAGATACCTATAGTAACGATAGAATTTTTTGCATTAAATTTATCTATGTCGTAATATATCTGCAATAGAATACTATTGTTTGAACAAAGCTGCAAATTTAGAATAAATAATGAAATGAGAACAAACGGTATTTGATTTATCCCAAAATAAATTTGCAAATACTTATTGGGTTTATATATTGATAAAACAATGAATAATTTGAGATGGAATTCGGTTTATTTAATTAAATTTATTCTTTTACCCTAATATCAAAAAGATGAATAATCCAGTCCCTAAAATTGTGCAAAATGATCCTTGGCTTGAGCCACATACAGATGTAATTCGAAGGCGACATGAGAAAGCATTACAAAAAGAACAGGAAATTACTGTGGAATCCGGTTCTTTATCGGGTTTTGCTTCAGGATATCTTTATTTTGGTTTACACCGCACTTCAGAAGGTTGGGTATTTCGTGAATGGGCACCGAATGCCACTAAAATATTTTTAGTTGGGGACTTTAACGGATGGAGTGAAAAGGCTGAATACCAATTGAACAAAAAAGAGAATGGCCAGTGGGAGATTATTCTCCCGAGTGAAGCTATTCAACATAAACAACTGTATAAGCTCGTGGTTTATTGGGAAGGAGGACAAGGATACCGTATTCCTTCCTATGCAAAAAGAGTTGTTCAAAACGAAAAGACTAAAGTTTTTGATGCCCAGGTATGGGAACCAACCGAAACTTTTAATTGGAAGAATGAAAACCCTGATATGCGGGATACCCCTCCGTTAATTTATGAAGCGCATGTTGGAATGGCAACTTCAGAAGAAAAAGTAGGGACATATGAAGAGTTTCGGATAAATATATTGCCACGAATAGCCAGGGCTGGCTATAATACCATACAATTAATGGCTATCCAAGAGCATCCCTATTACGGTTCGTTCGGATATCATGTGTCGAATTTTTTTGCCGCCTCGTCACGTTTTGGCACACCCAATGATTTAAAACGGCTTATAGATGCAGCACATGGATTAGAAATAGCTGTGATTATGGACCTGGTACATTCCCATTCGGTTAAAAACGAACTGGAAGGACTGGGTTTTTTTGACGGGACCCCATACCAATATTTTCATTCAGGTGCCCGCAGAGATCATGTGGCCTGGGATTCTTTATGTTTTGATTATGGAAAAAACGAGGTACTTCATTACCTTTTGTCTAACTGTAAATTCTGGCTTGACGAATACCGATTAGACGGGTTTAGGTTTGATGGCGTTACGAGCATGCTATATTATGACCATGGATTATCAAGAAGTTTCACAAATTACGATATGTATTTCGATGGCAATCAGGATGAAGATGCCATAACCTATTTTGCGTTATCTAATAAACTTATTCACGAGGTTAACCCTAAAGCTATAACCATTGCTGAGGAGATGAGCGGTATGCCTGGCCTTGCTGAACCCACAGAATATGGAGGTATGGGTTTTGATTACAGGCTGGCTATGGGAATTCCCGATTATTGGATTAAAATAATTAAAGAAGTTTCGGATGAAAATTGGGATGTAACTAGGTTATTTCATGAACTAATAAGTAAAAGGCATCATGAAAAAACCATAGCATACTCTGAATCACATGACCAGGCATTAGTTGGAGACAAAACGGTTATTTTTAGGCTGATAGATAAAGAAATGTACTGGTTTATGAATAAAGGATCACAGAATTTACTTATTGACAGGGGCATAGCTTTGCATAAAATGATCAGGCTTATAACAATTGCTACATCAGGCGGGGGATACCTTAATTTTATGGGTAACGAGTTTGGGCATCCCGAATGGATTGATTTTCCGCGTGAAGGAAATAACTGGTCGTTTAAATATGCCCGCAGGCAATGGCAATTAGTTGACAATAAGGAACTTAGATATCATTGTCTTGCTGATTTTGACAGAAATATGATTGATTTGATTAAACATGAAGAAATACTCACACAACCTTATTGCCGGCTAATACTTGATAATGGAGGTGATCAGGTATTAGTATTTGAACGTAAGAACTATTTATTTGTTTTTAACTTTAATCCGGGTAAATCATTTACAGATTATGGAATTCAAGTTGATGCCGGCAAATACGAAATTGTTCTTAATACGGACTCATTTGAATTTGGAGGCTTTGGATTAATAGATGAATCGTTAACTTATTATACATCCAGGGTAGGGAAGCTTTCTTCTCCATTTCAAATTAAACTGTATATT
This sequence comes from uncultured Bacteroidales bacterium, assembly GCA_964633305.1. Lineage (GTDB taxonomy): Bacteria > Bacteroidota > Bacteroidia > Bacteroidales > UBA10428 > CAZWGG01. The sequence goes on along the minus strand of CAZWGG010000113.1, from coordinate 3,058 downwards.
CCAAGCAGAACAGGTATTGTTTTAAAAAAAATACCAACAAAATCTGTTTATGATTTGTAGAATTATTTTACCTAAATAATCACAATTACATCAAATCCAACGTAAAATAGAAATATCTTGTCTGTGTGCCAGGTATTCGTGTTTGGGATAGATCCTTATACCATAATTAAATGTTCCGGGCTGGTTAACTGCTACTTTTAATTTGTAGATGGCCCTGTCAACTTCATATTTTTTTAATTCAAACTCATGGGTACCTACTAATTTTTCAGCATCTTCGGTAATTACCATCTCAACCCCAATATGTTGTGGTGAAAGCTCATTCAAGTCAAGAACAACTTCTCCTTCATAAGCATACCCCATTTGATATTCTTCCATGTCATTTCTGAACACATTAACCTCTAAAACTTCTATGTTGTTCCATGCCCTTGCAATTTTTCTTTTCCATGAAGCGATTTCCTTGGCTTGTTCGAAATCATCTTTTATTATTTCACATTTTCGTTTGTATAATTTGTTGTAGTATCTTTCATTGTAGTCATTGATCATTCTTCGTGTGGTAAATTTTGGAGCAATTTTAGCAATTGAATTTTTAATCATTTTCACCCATAATTCCGGTACTCCATCTTTATTTCTATCATAAAATTCAGGAATTATTTCCTGTTCAAATAGTGTATAAATTATTTCAGCATCCAAATCATCCTGGAAACCTTGGTCTTCATATGTTCTTTCGTTTGTTAATGCCCAACCTGCATCGGGTTCATATCCTTCAACCCACCAACCGTCAAGAACACTAAAATGTAAAGTGCCATTCATTACAGCTTTTTCCCCGCTGGTACCGGATGCTTCGAGTGGTCTTGTGGGCGTGTTTAGCCAAATATCGGCTCCTTGTACTAATAATTTCGCAAGTTCAATATCATAATTTTGTAAGAATAAGACACGGCCCAGAAATTCTTTTTTCTTAGATATTTCAACAATCATTTTTATCAGGTCCTGACCTGCTTTATCTTGCGGGTGTGCTTTGCCGGCAAAAATAAATTGAATAGGTTTATTAGGTATCGTCAGAAGTTTTGCCAGTCGTTCCGGGTTTCTAAAGATTAAATGGGCCCTTTTGTATGTGGCAAATCGCCTGGCAAATACCACAGTTAATGCATTTTCTGATAACTGGTTATTGATGGCAATAATTTGTTTTGGATCTTCGTGCCTTTTTATCCAATTATCTTTAAACCTTTCCCGTACCGAATTTATAAGTTTACTTCTTAGTTTTTGTTTAGTATTCCATATATCTTTATCAGGGACTTCGTATATTTTTCTCCAATGCAACACATTTGTCATATCCCTATTGAATTCCTGTCCAAGATTTTTTAAGTAAATTTCTTTCCATTCTTTGGCTGTCCAAGACGCATAGTGAACTCCATTGGTAACATAACCAATATGTAATTCTTCAGGAAGATATCCCGGCCATAGCTTCGAGAACATTTCCCGGGTTACGGCGCCATGAAGCATGCTAACACCATTTACTTCCTGGGCAAGATGTGCTGCTAAATGGCTCATGTTAAATTTTTCATTCCATTTATTAGGGTTTGATCTTCCTAATGCCATTAACTCATCCCATGAAATTTTTAACCTTTCAGGATAATGGCCTATGTACTTACGCATCAGGTCTTCTTCAAATTCATCATGTCCGGCAGGGACAGGAGTGTGTGTTGTAAATAAAGTTGATGATCGTACTATCTCTCTTGCTTCTGCAAAAGTTAATTTTTCAAACTGGATAAGTTTCCTCATCCTTTCCAGGCTGATAAACGCGCTATGTCCTTCGTTACTATGATACAGATCGGGGTTAATCCCAAGAATATCCAGAACCCTTAAACCACCAATACCAAGAAGTAACTCTTGTGTTAACCTGTTCTCATTATTTCCTCCATAAAGATGATGAGATACATACCTGTCTTCGCTTGAATTTGCTTCAAAATCAGTATCAAGAAGATATAACTTTATTCTTCCAATATCTACTTGCCAGATTCTTGCATACATCGTTCTTCCCGGCAAAACAATATTTATGGTTATATTCTCATGCTTATCATTTTTTATTAGTTTTAACGGAAGTTTTGTAAAATGTTGATAATCATAAATTGCCTGCTGTTCTCCTTTTGTAGTCAGTATCTGGCTAAAATACCCATACCTGTATAATAATCCTACAGCTACAATATCTGTATTTGTATCACTTGCTTCCTTAAGGAAATCGCCAGCCAATAATCCAAGTCCGCCCGAATAAATTTTTAATGAATTGTGTATGCCGTACTCCATACTGAAATAGGCAATTTTAGGTCTATTTTCGGTAACTTTTTCATTAATATATTCTGTAAATCGATTATAAGCTAACTGTATTTTCTCAACATATTCGTTGTTGTTGCTTAATTCAAGTAATCGATCATAATGTACTTGTTCAAAAAGAATAAATGGATTATGCTCACATTCCTTCCATATTTGGGAATCTATAGTTTCAAATAATTCTTGGGCATCACTATCCCACGTCCACCATAAATTTTGTGATAGTTCGCTTAAATATATCAGTTTTTCTGGCAGTTTTGATTTTATAATAATTTTTTTCCAAACAGGTTTATTTACTTGAACGGTAATTATTTCGTGTACTCGTTCCATTTGCCGCTCTTCAAATTCTACAAATTGGTCTACTCTTTCAGATAGTTTTTTAAGGGCTTTTGAATAGGCTTTTTTATAATTTACAATTAAAGTTTTCCAAAGGGCTGTCCTTGACATCGTATAAGCATTTTCTCTTTCCTTTGACATTTCATCATAGGATAAGTTATATGCTTTTGTAAGGGCAAGAACTGTATTTTTTATCACCTCATCATCATTATCATCCGTGCGCTCAATTATGGCAATTCCTTCACAAGCCTCTTTACAGTCGTTTTTTGCCCAAAGGCCAAACCCGGAAAGCGTAGTAGTAATTTTAGGTACTGAAAAAGCGAAACATTCTAAAGGAGTATACCCCCACGGGTCAAAATATTAAAAAAAAAAAGTAAGAAACAAACCAAATAAAAAA
>CAZWGG010000112.1:10601-11029 GCA_964633305.1 uncultured Bacteroidales bacterium | reverse complement strand
ATAACGTTGCTTGATGAAAATCCCTGGGAGACCCGGTATGATTTATGTCTTTCCCTGTATATATTAGCCACCGAAACAACGTATCTTCTTGGGGAATATGATAAGATGGAAGAGTATGCCTCCGCTGGTATAAAGAAAGGATCATTAATCAGTCCATTTGAACAAAAGGAATTTGTAATCAATGGCAAGGTAACGGATTATAAAGGGGAAACCTTGCCAGGAGTAAATATAGTATTAAAAAATACTACCATCGGGACAATAACAGATGTAGACGGAAATTACAAATTATCAATACCTAATGAAAATGCAGCAACAGCCATTTTGGTATTTTCTTACATAGGATATATTTCAGAAGAAGTTGTTGTAAACAACAGAAGCACAATTGATATTTTGCTCATTCCAGCTATAGAATCTCTTTCAGAAGCAGT
>CAZWGG010000112.1:0-10591 GCA_964633305.1 uncultured Bacteroidales bacterium | reverse complement strand
TGTTGGTTATGGTAGCCAACGAAAGGGACTTATTACGGGGTCTGTTTCTGTAATATCAGATGAAGCATTAGAATCTCGGCCCAATACACAATTCGGAAACCTTATTCAAGGAAAGATGGCCGGTGTTCAGGTACTTAGTCCATCGGGAAAGCCTTCTGAAGGTTTTAATTTGAGGGTTAGGGGTACAGGCTCTATTAATTCTTCCAGCGAGCCTCTTTATGTAGTAGATGGGGTTCCTGTTACTAATACCAAAAACTTAAACCCTGCCGATTTTGAAAGTATCTCCGTATTGAAAGATGCTTCTTCTGCTGCTATTTACGGAGCTCAGGGAGCAAACGGGGTAGTATTGATCACCACTAAAAAAGGTAAAGCAGGAAAATCAACGGTTAATCTTGATTCATATATAGGTTTTTCCAGTGTATGGAAAAAGCTGGATGTGCTAAATGCAGCTCAATACCAGGAATTAATGACCGAGATAGGCCAGAATACGGATTGGAGTTTATATACGGCTAATACGGACTGGCAGGACAAAATTTTCCAAGCCGGAAATTCTCAAAATTATCAGCTATCCCTGTCCGGAAAAAATGAAAAAACCGGTTATTATATCTCCGGAGGATGGATGCAGCAAGTGGGCGCAGTTAGAAGTTCTGAAATGGACCGCGCCAGCTTTAAGGTAAATCTGGATCAAAATATAAATAAATGGTTTATAGCAGGTACAAATTTAACATATACCCGTTATCATGATGTAGGTTTAAAAGACAATACACAGGTAAACTCAGGAGGTGTAATTCTCGGGGCTCTTACCACTCCTCCTGTTATTGATGTATACAATGCTGATGGAACCTTTACCAGAAATCCGTTCCAGGCTTGGGAGAACCCCCTTGCCAGTACCGATGGAGTAGATCAGGATTACATCTCTCAACGTATATTAGGGAACGTATATGCTGAAATTAATATCATTCCTGAACTGAAATTCAGGACCAATTTCGGGATTGATTATAGTAATTCTGTTTTTCAGAGTTTTCGCGATCCTTTTCGTACGGATGAGGGAAGAAGCAATGAGGGTATTGGCAGATATACTACTGACCTGTACAACTATTGGATTGCCGGAAGTACTTTAACGTATACAAAGGCCATTCAAAAACATAATTTCAGTGCATTAGGTGCCATTGTTTTCCAGAAGACCAATTGGGAAAACAGTAAAGTAGAAAGAAGAGGATATGCCGGAATTGCTGTTACAACTCCCAATGGAGGCTCTACTGTTCAGGAGGCATCGGCAGAAAGGTCAGCAAAAGCAAATCAGTCTTGTTTAGGCCGGTTAACCTATGACTATGACAATAAATATTTGTTTACGGCTAATTTTAGGGCCGATAATTCTTCAAATTTTGGAACGGGAAACAGATGGGGTTATTTTCCTTCATTTTCAGCCGGATGGCGAATATCCCGGGAGAATTTCTTCCATATAGATTTTGTTAATGACTTAAAATTAAGGACAGGCTGGGGAAAAGTTGGAAATGATCAGATTGGCAATTATGCTTATTTAGCAAAGGTAGGCGTTACAGCAAGTTATCCTATTGGGGGCCAGATTCTTCCGGGAAGTTACCCTGCAAGTATTGGAAATGATGATTTAAAATGGGAAGAAACTCAGCAAACCAATGTGGCATTGGACCTAAGCATTTTACAGGCAAGGGTTAACTTTACTGCCGAAATTTACAAAAAAACAACTACCGACCTTTTGTTAAACGTGCCACTCCCCTATTCTACCGGGCTTAACACCGGTATTCAAAATGTCGGCTCGGTAGAAAATAAGGGATTAGAATTCTTATTAAATACTAGAAACTTTGTAAATAAATTTCAGTGGGAAACAGATTTTAATATATCCATAAACAGGAATAAAGTTTTAGATATAGTTGGACAGGAAATTGACGGTGGAGGCACCATAAGAGGTGATATCACAAAGAATAAAGAGGGCCATCCTTTAGGAATGTTCTATGGCTACGTTGCCGATATTGTTGATCCTGCTACAGGAGATCTTCTTTACCTTACTGCAGACGGCAATAGCACTTTTAATCCTGATCCTGCTACAGACAGAACATTTATAGGAAATCCAAACCCCGATTTCATTTACGGATTTACCAACACATTTTCGTTTAAAAACTTTACGCTAAGCATTTTTCTGCAAGGAAGCCAGGGAAATGATGTGTTTAACTACAGCCGTCTGGAAATGGAATCGATGTATGAGGTTAAAAACCAATCTGCTGATGTTGAAAGAAGATGGAGAACCCCGGGAGATATAACAGATATTCCACGTTCAGGGAACATAAATAACTCCAGGATTTCTACACGCTTTGTTGAAGATGGCTCTTATTTAAGGGTGAAGGCGGCAACATTAAGTTATAACCTGCCTGAGCCACTATTAAGTAAGGTTCGTATTTCCAGTATGAAACTATATGTGACAGGAGAAAATTTGTATACTATAACAAGCTATTCAGGCTTCGATCCTGAAGTAAACTATGCAGGGGGTTCTAATACCGTTCAAGGAATTGATCTTGGAACATACCCTCATACCCGCACCTTGATTTTTGGCTTAAATGTTTCATTTTAAATAATATTCTATGAAAACTAAGATTACAAATCCATACTTTTTGGCAGCATTAATGCTGTTTGGGGCATCTTCATGCGAAAAGTTTACCGACTTAAAACCAGTATCGGAAGCAACGTCAGCAAATGCTTACACTACCGCAAGAGATGCAGAAGCAGCACTTATTGGCGCCTATGAGTCCTTCCGTTCCCAGGAATATTATATCTGGGACAATATTATATTCAGCGATGTAATCTCTGATAATTACTATGCAGGCGGAGATGATGTTAATATTATCGCTATTGATAAATTAAACCTCTTAGCTGATAACCCAAGGATATTAAAAAATTGGGGATCTTTGTATAATGCCATACTAAAAGCAAATATAGTATTAGATATAGTACCGGGCATTAAAGATACAAAACTCGACCAGGGCAACAGGAGAGCCCAAATTATAGGTGAAGCCTTATTTTTACGAGCTTATCACTATTACAACTTAGTATCTTTATGGGGCGGAGTTCCTATTATAACGTCTCGTGTAACTTCAACCGAACCCAGTGCAACCAATATCCCAAAGTCAACGGAAGAAGAAGTGTATGCACAAATAATTGATGACCTGGAAACTGCTGCTGATAACTTACCAGACAAATACGAAGGTGACATTAGCATAAGTAAAGCAAGAGCAACAAAAGGCGCAGCCAATGCACTACTTGCAAAAGTATATGCTCAAAAACCGGTAAAAGATTATAATATGGTACTGGAATATTGCAATGCTGTAATAAACAGTCCCGCAAACTACACACTCCTTGCCAACTATGACTTCCTTTTTGACGGCAATCATTATAATAATGAGGAATCAATTTTAGAAGAACAATTTACCGGTACTCCGGGTGGGAATGGAAATTACGGTTCATCTTTATTGTTGCCGCCTTCTATAACCATGGATACGTGGAGAAAATTTATCACTCCTTCGCATAACCTTATAGATGCATTTGATGCTTCCGGTGATAATGTTCGCAAAAGTTCTTCGTTCGTATGGGAATCTGCACCCTGGGTTGATGAATACTGGGGAAATACAATTAATTCAGTAATACCATTTTCCTATAAATGGAGGAGCAAGGCAAACTGGGATAATAGTACGAGCAGACAATACATTTTGAGATTAGCTGATATTATTCTTTTAAAAGCAGAAGCTATGAATGAGCTTAATCAACCTGTTTCTGATGTAAAAAGAGTTCTTCTACAAGTAAGGCAAAGGGTAGGCTTAGGGGATGTTACAGCTGCTAATCAGGTAGAATTAAGAACAGCGATTCTAAATGAAAGAAGGTTAGAATTAGCCCAGGAAGGGCAACGCTGGAATGATCTTAAACGCTATGGCATTGCAGTAGAAACTATGAACAACTTAAATGAGATAGACCTAAGAACTAACACAAAAACGGAGTATAACATGACCGAATCAAAGCTATTACTACCAATTCCTCAGGTAGAGTTAGATAGAAACAGCAAGTTAGTTCAAAACCCTGAATATTAAAAACAAGTTTTACTATAATGCTTGTTTACACATCAGTCGTTTTTTTATTGATAACTAAATTTAACTAACATGAAAAAACTACATTTTAAAAAAGGTTCGAAAGGACTCTTTATAATGCTTTTTTTAGCATTAATAAATTTTTTTTCTTTTGTCCATGGCCAGAACCTTGCCCTGAACAAACCGGTAACAGCGTTTACAGTAGAATATGATAATCCATTAAGAGCGGCTGTATATGCTGTTGATGGTAATCCCGATACCCGCTGGGCAAGCAAATATACTGATCCTCAGTGGATTACTATCGACTTACAAGATTCCTATAACATCACCCAGGTAGTACTAAAATGGGAAGGTGCAGCCGGTAAAACATACCAAATAGAGGTTTCTCAGGACAGCAGCAGTTGGGACACAATATATTCAACCACGACAGGTGCGGGTGGCACGGAGATATTAAATATTACCGGAACAGGCCGTTATATCCGTATGTATGGTACAGAACGGCTTACAGAATATGGGTATTCGCTGTGGGAATTTGAAGTTTATGGCACTATCAATGTTACCGGGGTTACAATATCTCCTGCAACGCTACCATTTATTTCAGACACAGGGACTACCCAGCTTACAGCCACTGTTTTACCTTCAAATGCTACTAATAAAGCAGTTATATGGACTACCAGCAATTCTAAGGTTGCCACTGTAAATTCATCAGGTCTGGTAACGGGTATAAGCCCCGGAAACACAATCATTACTGCTACTACAGCGGATGGAGGTAAAACAGCATCTCTTTATATTACGGTACTCACTACTTCGCCAAACATTGCTTTGAACAAGCCGGTATACGAATCATCAAAAGATGGATCGGGAGACTTTCCACCCCCAAAAGCTGTTGATGGTATTGATGCTTCTACTGATAGTACCTCCCGCTGGGGAAGCCTCTGGAGTGATCCGCAATATATTGAAGTCGACTTACAAGTTCCTTATAACATTACCCAGGTAGTGTTAAAGTGGGAAGATGCATGTGCGGAAGCTTACACAGTAGAGGTTTCCTATAACGATGCCGACTGGGACACAATATATTCAACCACAACAGGTACAGGAGGCACTGTAACCATAGACAACATTACTGCAACAGGCCGTTATATCCGCATGTATGGTACAAAACGACATCCGGTAAATGGAAACATATGGGGATATTCGCTATATGAGTTTGAAGTTTATGGTACTGTGGCTGACTATGTTCCCGTTACCGGGCTTACTATGTCTTCGGAATCGGAATCTATGTTAGCCAGAGGGCACATGGAGCTTACAGCCACTGTTTCGCCTGTAAATGCTACTCACAATGATATTATATGGACCACTAGTAATCCCACTGTTGCAATTGTAGATATAGCTGAATATAGCCATGTATCCAGTAAGGCCCATGTAAGAGCTCTTACCCCGGGTAATGCAACCATTACTGCTATGGCAGCAGATGGAGGTTTATCAGATACTGCATCAGTCACAGTTACCCCTGTTGCAGTGACAGGAGTGAGCCTGCCCCCTGTAACCCCGGTTTACGTAAGTGGTTCAATACAGCTTACCCCGATTATAACTCCTGCTAATGCAACAAATAGAACGGTTTCATGGAACTCATCTAATCCTTCTATAGCTACTGTTGACGCAAGTGGTAAAGTAATTGGCCTAGCTGCAGGAAGCACCTTAATTACTGTTACAACAAAGGATGGAGGTTTTACAACCAACTCTACCTATAATGTATCTGTGGCTCCATATGGTAAATTTAAGGTAGGCGTAACTCTGAGTTCAGAATACAAACCTGCAGATACACTATGGTGGGATGCTAACCAAACATATTCCGGATATAAACTGTCTGCACAGGATTCACTCTCAATAACCGAAAAAATAGAGGATTCCAGAACAACTTTTAACGTAAATCCAGACTCGACATACCAAACAATATATGGTTTTGGTTCTTCTTTTGAAGAATCGTCAGTTTACAACTTGCGGTTGTTGTCCCAGGAAAAACGGACTGAAGTTTTGCAACTTCTATTAGATACTGTAAACGGAAGTGGATTAAACCTATGGCGCCTTGCTATTGGCTCTTCTGATTATACTGGCTGTGACTGGTATACCTATGATGATAACGAAACAGATACGTCAAATACATCGTCCTTAAATAATTTTTCAATTCAAAAAGATAAGGAATATGGAATAATCCAGGTCATTAATGAAGCACAGGCAATTAACCCAAACATCCGGTTCATTGCCGCAGCATGGAGTGCCCCGGCCTGGATGAAAACTTCCGGAAATCTATGCGGTGGCTATCTGAAAGAAGGAATGTGCCAGGTATTAGCCAAATATTACAGGATGTTTGTTCAGGCTTATGCTACTGAAGGAATTCCTATTTACGCTATTTCATTACAGAATGAACCCCTCCAGATGTTAGAATCTTATCCTACTATGGGGCTTTCTGTTAAACAGGAAATTGAGCTGGCACAAGCTATAAAATTAGAATTTAACAAATATGATATTACAACACAAATATGGATTCACGACTACAATTTTGAAAAAGTAAGCTTCGCAGAAGAAATCTTAATAGATCCGGATGCTTATGCAGCAACAAATGGATCAGCTTTCCACGACTATGGTGGTGATTTAAGAGTAATGACCGATTTGCATACTATTTACCCGGATAAAGAAATATTTTTTACAGAACGTTCATTTTGGGGTGTTTCTGGTATGGACAAAATTGCAAACTACCTTCGCAACTGGGCTTGTTCATATAATGCATGGGTTACCATGCTTGACCAGAACAAAGAACCGCGTAATACTCCGTTCGATGTTGATCCTACTTTCCTGATCAAGGGCTCGGGCGATTCATATTGGACGACTCCTGAAGTATATCTTTTAGGCCAATATGCAAAATTTGTGAAATTCGGGGCCAAACGTATCAAGAGTGAACTTAAATCAGGAGGCTTAACGAATATTGCATTCAAGAACCCCGATGGTTCTATTGCAATGGTAGTAATGAATAATGATTCTTTACCTAAGGAATTTAAAGTACGCTGTGAGGAAAACCAGTATATAGCAGAGTTACCCGGTAAAACAGTGGGTACGTATACCTGGCAATCCGGATTACCACCATGCCAGGATTATATCCTTCACATGGAGCATGTTCCTGTTGACACAGTACCTTCACCTTACAACTTAAGCGGCGCTGCAGCAGCAAGAATGGTATTGTCGTATATTGCTAATGGGGATACGGTTCCATCAGTTACCGATATTCATGCCAGTGGCGGTGCACAGCCAAATGATCCCAGTACAGCTATAAATTTAGGGACTGCAATGCATAACTTACAGCCTTCGCCATATACTTATTACGCCGGACAATTTTCCAACCAGGCTTTTGCTGATGCTTACATTGCCAAATGGATTTCATGTGATATATCGCTTTATCGTTCGCTTACTTCCGGACAGAAACACAATGTTCCCGGGTTAGTACCCCTATATGGATCATATACTCATTGGGCTGTAGTAAACGGAGTACACGCTTCTGATGATCCTTTTGACGGAGCCCGTATTCTTTATGGGTTCTGGATTACAACACTAACCCAGGCTACTACAGGAGAAGAAAGCTATGTAACAATACAAGATTTTAATAGCGTTTACAGTGCTATCAATGGAAAATGGGAAAACGTTCTTGAACCACCAATCGAAGATGATGGTAATTTATCAATTCCTGTTTTCTACCAGCAGCCAGCATTGAGTTCTAAAAAAGCAACTGGAAGTATTGGCAGCATGGCAATTGAGGTAGTAAAAGATTACCCCGGGCTTATGGATCAGGATCCAATTAAGGATTTTATTACCAGTTGTAAAACCGGTGACCCTTTGGTCGTAAGCAATTTGATGACGAATGGTTCTTACTATATTGTTCCATTCAATCGTAACGGTTTAACCAGCGCTGTTGTACTCGTTAATAGTGAAGGGTATTATCTCGAACAACTTACGGTTTTTAATAATTCAACCGAATATAGAGTTGCTTCAAAAGAAGATGTAATAGCAAGCGTGCTTGAAAAAGCAGGTAAGGATGCCGTTGTTATTGATGCAAAACTGGTTTATCACCCATCTGTATGTAGGAGCAAAAATGTTCCTGCATGGCAAATTAAAACAGATAAAGGTTCCTATTTTGTTAATGACAAACTGGAAGCTGTTTCCGCTTCAATTACAAACCAGGTTCCTTCATCAGTGTCTGTTCAAAATAGTCCAAACCCTATGAAGGATTATACTAAATTCACTTATACTTTAAATAGTGATGGACCTGTTAAACTAAAAATCTATAATGTTTACGGACAATTGGTAAAAGTTCTGGTTGATGAAAATCAAACAGCAGGAAACCATGAAGTTACTTGGAATGGTGCTGATAGCAGAGGACTAGTATTAAGACCTGGCAGTTATATCTATCAAATAGAAACCAATAACAGCAGGGATTCTAAAATACTAATCAAAAATTAGAGCCTGTTCAAAAACATACAACGAATTATAATCCAGTAATTTAATGAGAATAATTATAAGAAAAGGTTCGAGCAACTATTTGTAATAAACAGGCTGATAATTGAAGATAAAGAAGTCCCAACCCAAAAACGAAGTGGTACACTTAGAAGTTTATGTGGTTGGGACTATATTTCTTATAATATACAAGGGGACATGCTATTATCGGAAATAGATAAAATTTTAGAGTATGCCCGTATCAGTAAATATTGAAGGAAAAAAACCGGTACAATTTTTCTAAGTGGGCAATCAGGAAATTATTGAGAGTGCCCTTATGCACGGAGATTACAAATCGAATGCACCATAAGTCTTACCAGTTCACCCACTGTATTGAAATTCTTTTTAAACTGTATCATGCTCCTTTGTGCAGTTAGAACACATGTATTATTTTGATTGTCTGAGATAGAGAGATAGAAGTAGAGTTGCTGAGACTCCCAGACGTGTAAATATTAACTATACATATGATTTGAATACAAATGGGACAGTGAAAACTGATGAAACTTTCCCGGCATCGTCAAAAACTGCTTATCTGGTAAGGGTAATTTCCTGATCTAAAATAATCCTTTGTGCTTTTGGTTAAAATTCTTTTTCCAATCCTAATTTTGTCCTCAGCTTTTCAATTGTATCATATATCAGATTACCGGGACAAACAGTATCTGTACCGGGAACTTCTTTATGCATAAGCATTTTTTTTATTTCAAACTTACTTATAATGCTGGAAATAAGTATTTCTAAATTATCCAGCATTGGTTTAGTCAAAGGGGCATCGTCAAGCATGTCTGGAATGCCCATATGGTAATCTCCCTGCAGTACAATTCCAACAGAGCCCCAATCCTGATCTTGGACCGGATCTGTATTGCCAGTAAAAAACCCTGCATGACTGCCAAGAATTTCCAAGGGCCGGCCTTCGTAAATTACCCCGTTCCTGTCAATAAAAAAGTGATATCCGATCAGGGCAAAATCTTCACTGTTTTGCTGGCTTATTTCAACATCGGTAATATGGTCCATATTGTCGGTATGATGAACAATTATCCTTTGGTAAATATCCTTTAAGGAATATTGATTGAGATTATAAAATGTTATGGCATTGGACCAAATAATGTCATTCTTCTTTTCATTTATCCAGGCTTTTCTTGGTACATGGTTCAGGATACCTGAAATCCCTGTTTCCCGTATAAAAATTGATTCAGTAACAATCCCATTTGTATCAACAAGTTGGTTATATTCTTCTGGTGTTGTGTTAATTTTGTAATAGGTAGTTATTTTGTAAGTACCTTCATTTTTAACCCAGAAATAAAACATTGTCTCATCATTAAGAATTGTACTGTCTTTTTTAATAATCTGTCCCTGTACAACCTCGTATTCGGGATGATACCATTCTAATTTATGAATCTGTATTATATCACCAGCATTCAGGGTATGAATTTTATTATTTGATTTTCCAATTCCACTGCTTGTACTGGGTTTTGTAAAATCATTATAAGCACCCAGACTTTTGAATACAGTATATTGCTTTCCCTGTAAACTAAAAAATTTCACTTTTGAATAAGACGTTCCCGATAATTTTGTCCATTCATTATCCAGCCACTTGAGAAACATAATACTAACTGGCACAGTTGATTCAAGAAGTCCTATAATTGAAACAGGCGCCCATGCAGGACTTGGTTCACCGGTCTGACCCAATACTTCAGATTGATAAAGATTTGAAAAATAATTTTTTGCAAAAAGATTTGATGTGGTCTCATTTATATTAAATATCTCAAAAATTTCTGAAATTACCGAAGATATTGGAGACCTATAATACATCCATACATACGAGAATAAAAATATCATTACCTGTACATCAATTCTGCTTTCCTGCCGATCAAATCTTACACGATTATTTGATCCATCGAATTTGAATTTAATCAGAAATTTTTCGAATGCTTTCTTTTCAT
>CAZWGG010000111.1:0-11042 GCA_964633305.1 uncultured Bacteroidales bacterium | reverse complement strand
AAAGTTTAAGGGCGATAAAAGAAAAAATGGACGAGATTTTGCTTATTGATTTGGTATCCGGGTACGAGGAATTTTCGATTACTTTGTCTATACCGTATTTTTTGATATATGGAAGAAATGTGAAAATCCCTGTCGACCTGCTATAAAATCTTTCCTGGGTAAATTCAAGTGTCCCTGCAACCGGCGCTTTAATTCTCGGTAGTTCCAGTTTATTTTTTTCGTTTGTGCTTCTTCTTGATAAACGTGCAAAACCTTCATTATTTAACAGCTTGTAAACATAACCATAGGTTACGTTATAACCTTTTGCATTGACTATTCCAACAATGTCCTCTGCCGAAAAGCTTTGTTTGCGCAAACCAATAATAACCTCTTTGAGTTCTTCAGAAGTGTTTGATTTCCTGCCAACAGTAACTTCTTTAAAGAAAAAATCTTCACGCAGGTTCTTTTTTAAATATTCACGAAAATCCCTTGTCAGGGAATACAATGATGCAATCGTATAACCGTATATACCGGCTACCTCACCGGCGCTTTGTTTTTCAAAATAAAAAGCCCGTAAGGCATCATATTTTTTCTTGTTCACAATATCGTGTTGTTGGAAATAATCATATGGCTCCATAATATTAGGGTTAATTAAATACATGATAAATATATTTAATATTTTTTAAACAAACAAGAAAAAAGAGAAAGTTTTCTGTTTTATTGTTTTAATAAGGATTTTGGGATATTTACGAAAACAGGTGTAATGTTTTAATATAAACATTTATTTAATAAATATCAGATACAAGCCCTAATACAGATAGTTGAAAATCATAATAAATTACGCAATCAACTAACTATATGTGCGTTACAGATATGCCTGAGGAAAATTATTTAGGGTGATTTATTGACATGAAAATTTGTGTTGAATTGTTTCCGTTAATACAGGCATGGTAAGAAGAGTATTGCCATTTCTCAGGCGAGGTAATAAACCCGTGTGATACGGGATTACAGTGAATATAGGGTATAAGGTTGCGCAGGTGGTCGTCATCTTTCACCAGCTTACGGTTTACCGACTGGCAGAATAAAGCCCCGCGATGGTTATACGTTCTGTTATAAGCCTTGGTGTAAGCGTTTTGAAGGTTGCCTAAACAATGCGAAATATAGTTGGAGTACTCGCGGGAATCCCGGAAGGTTTCCGGGGAGCCCGAAGAATCCCGAAAGGTTTTTAAAAACTTCTCAGGATTCTCCCGGTTATAAGATAACTGTCCGGCATTTATTAAGCTCCCCGGAAACCTTTCGGGATTTGGCTTACTTTTTTTTCGAAAGCTTTTCGGAGTTAAACGTAAATAAATTAAAAAATGAAAATGGTTTATGAATGCTGGATTGAAAGATAATTACCAAGTTTTAAAGATTGAAGCCTATTTCGTTTCAATCCTTGTTCTAGTGGATGTTGAATTGGAAGATTTTATTAATCATTAGTTGTCTTTTAGCAAGGTCAAGTTTCAATCCTTGTTCTAGTGGATGTTGAATTGGAAGAGTATTGTAAAAACTACTATGGAATTACACGTTCAAAGTTTCAATCCTTGTTCTAGTGGATGTTGAATTGGAAGCCGTTTATACTTGTAACTTCCACAAAACTAATACTTTTATCTAATTTTTGAACATCGCTTTTTAGAGTTTTCAGTATGTCAAAGAACCGTTTTTTATCGTGCATTTTTGAATTTTTCGTAAACATAATCATATATGAAATAGTTAATTATACTCAATATTTGATTTCCCGGGAATAATTTTGTGCCCGGATTTTACTTTATACATATATTCCGGTATGTGCAATTTATACATCTTTCTTTATACTTTGTACTTTTTGGATAAAAATTTTTTGATATTACTGTATAAATCTCATTCACACATTGCCTGATTTTTTTCTTGTCATCCGCTGAAACCGACAATTCAACCAATTTATTTGCGGATCGTGTATACACAAGGTATGCCTTATTTACAGGCATGTTATAATTATCTTCTAGTAACCAAGCATAGCAAAACATTTGAGTTTTATAAGTATCATATACAATGCCTTTATACCGGGCAAATTTGTAATCAAGTGGAGCTAGCGTGCCGTCATCCAGAAACAGTATCTCATCAACTTCACCTCTTATAAGCGGATTGCTTAAATACCGGCAATGTTCTTTTCGTGTTACTCCCTGTTTTTTGCGAAGATATCCTGCATTTTGTACCTGCTTAAGGGCATGTATGTTTCTGCCCCTGGTTACCTTAAAATGCTTTTCTTCATACTGGGGTATTGAAAGTACATACTGAAAATAAGTAAATCTTGGACAAAATAAATGCTCAATGATATGCGATGGTGTTAAACTCATACTATTTTTTAATAAAAAAGTGATTTTATTTCATCAGTAACCAACTTTTTATCAAAAGCTTGTCCGAGCAAACGAGCCTGTTTCAATTCTTGCTTGTTCATAGGGAAAATATATACACTGTCTTCATCAGTATTAATTAATTCTTCTATCTTTAAAATCAAAGTATCCAATTCGTTATCATTTTCAAGCGTACCCAAAAAAACTGATAGTTGTACCCTGTATAATCCTGCCTGTTTGCAAATTTTGGCAATCTTGTTGCGGTACTTGTCAACAGACACATCGTATATAACCCACACCAACATTACATAAAAATCATTTCAGGTAATTCTACCGGTGCTTTATTTATCAACCCATTAGCAAAAGCATGGGCTTCAAGTTGCAATATATGTGACCTTGTGAGGTTACGGCCTTTATGCCTGAGCCTGGTTTCATCAATAAATTTAATAAAAGCAGGTACCAATAATTCTTTGCCCTCTTTATTCAAGCTTACACCATTGGTTATTTCATCTGTATGCGACCTTTTTACTTTTTTACCTGAAAATAACCTGAATACTGTTTCTTCTGCCCAAATGCGATAAGGTTCAATAAAATCAAACACAAAGCTTAACTGGTTGTAATCATCGCGGTGCATAAACCCTACATAAGGGTCTACACCTGCAATAATAAGTGCTTTTTCAACTCTTGAATACAGAATACCGAATGCATAATTAAGAAATGCATTAAAGGCGTCTTTGGCCGGCCTGTTACTTCGGCCATTAAATTGCCATGATGTAGGCAAACATTCGCTTAAAGCTTCAAAAAAAAATCGCCCTGCCGTTCCTTCGTACCCTCTTATTGTTTCCGAACACTCGGAAACTATACTATTTCCCAGTATTTGAATTTTTTTATTCATCGCACGAATGCCTTCCACTTTTGTTGATAAAAAATCATTTAACCCAGGCCGGTGCTTTTTGAGGCTGCTAATAAATTCTGCTTCTTGTTCGAGTTTTTTTCCAAGCCATGATTTTATGAAATGCAACCCTGTATGGTTTAATGAGGCTTCCAATTGTGCCTTCCTGATCTTGCTTGTCGAACCAAGGCGGCTATGCCATACCCTTCCTATGGGGTTTCCATTGTGTTCAACAAATACAATATCCACGTTATTCTCAATTGCCAGCTTCACTGCATCGCTGCTAAAAACACATCCTGTTGACATAACAATACCAGATACTTTTGAGGCTGCATAATGATGTTTTTGTATCTCATTATTTGTATTGGTTTTTACTTCGAACATGTTATCCTTTATATGCAAGTAAGTGCCGTAAGTATTTATAAACAGTTGCATTTTAATTTATTGTAAGATTATATATCGTACCGAACCCTCGTGAAACTGCCTTTCCAATCCCGGTGTATGAAGGCAATAATGCATTAGAAGCAAACCAACCGTCAAATGCCAGCATGCGTTGGTTTTTAAATGAAGTTACTTTTTCTTTCATTTCAGGGTATACCATTACCTTTTTTTCTAAATGACAATTAATACCTTTAAACATGCTTAGGATATTACCTGTTAATATTTGTGAGAGTAATTTTTGGCGTTCTTCCTTGCCCGCGCAGGAATATAGGTTGTAATTCTCACGATTTAAAGCCATCCACAGAGTTTTAAATTCATATTTTTGCATAGTATCTGTTATGCCTGCCTTGCTGTTAGTGAGACAAATATTTTTTGACAGTACAGGATAAACTTTATTCTCCAGGTTTATTTCTTTAATTTCTAAAAAAAGCCTTGACAGTAAATTTCCACCTTCATTAATACCTACCAACATAGGAATGGAACCACATACTTTATACTGTACCAAAGGGTACCTGTATCGAAGTTTCCCGTCTTCAAAATGGTTGTGTAACAAGGGTGAATGTTTTTTAAAAAGTGTGCCAAAATATCCTCTTAACTTATGTGCATCGCGGGGGAAAAATTGTAAATCGGGGAAACGGATAGTTGTTATTTGTACCTGTATTGTATCATCCATAAATAGTTGTTTTTAATGAAATTTATTTTCATCCGGATCATATTTTTCAAAATCTTTTGGTTTATGCACTTCTTTAAAGTGCTCAATGCTACTGTATAAAGACAAACCCGTTTGGTGGTCTATGGCAGGGTTGTTGCCGTTCAAATAAGCATGGTATGAAGAATGCTGCCATTGCCCGGGAGAGTCTGTAAATCCATGTGATACAGGGTTACAGTGAATATATGGTATAAGATTTTTCAAATGGTTATCTTCTTTTACCAGCTTACGATGTACCGATTGGCAGAATAAAGCCCCGCGACGGTTATAAGTTCTGTTATAAGCTTTAGTGTAAGCGTTTTGAAGGTTGCCTAAACAATGCGAAATATAGTTGGAGTACTCGCGGGAATCCCGGAAGGTTTCCGGGGAGCCCGAAGAATCCCGAAAGGTTTTTAAAAACTTCTCAGGATTCTCCCGGTTATAAGATAACTGTCCGGCATTTATTAAGCTCCCCGGAAACCTTTCGGGATTTGGCTTACTTTTTTTCGAAAGCTTTTCGGGGGGTAAACGTAAATAAATTAAAAAATGAAAATGGTTTGGCATCAGGCAATAGGCCAGGGTATTGGCAACATGCGAGAGGTATTTAAAATAACGTTGAAGAAAATACCCGTAATTTCTTTCTTCGATAAACAACGAATCATTTCCTACTGCATGATTGTAAACATGATAAAAACTCTCCGGTTCAAACTGCTCGCGAATGGTTGGCATAATAGTATTTTTTTAATTTTAACCAACAACAATATCATTTTCAGGCACGTGGCAACAATTGATATATCTTATTCAATTTTTCAATCAAACCACAACTAACTCTTGATATCAACTCAATGTACCCCTGATATATCTTATTCAATTTTTCAATCAAACCACAACTTCGTTCGAGTATCCGTATAACCAAGCTCCGATATATCTTATTCAATTTTTCAATCAAACCACAACTAAATTACAACTTGCAATGAAAACACCTGAGATATATCTTATTCAATTTTTCAATCAAACCACAACAATGCTGTGGGAACGGGTTATTTTCAAAAAGATATATCTTATTCAATTTTTCAATCAAACCACAACAGAGATGATATAATTGTAAGTGCGGACCGTGATATATCTTATTCAATTTTTCAATCAAACCACAACTCCAATAGGCTTTGAACCAACTGAAATAAAGATATATCTTATTCAATTTTTCAATCAAACCACAACTGGAATGCCTAAAGGCTTTAATAGACTTGGGATATATCTTATTCAATTTTTCAATCAAACCACAACATACTGATAAGACAACATAAACAATCCAAGATATATCTTATTCAATTTTTCAATCAAACCACAACAGCAAATCTTGAAGAGTACCCAACTGCAACGATATATCTTATTCAATTTTTCAATCAAACCACAACAGCAAGCCCAATGGAAAAAATTAATGTATAGATATATCTTATTCAATTTTTCAATCAAACCACAACGCATGTTATAATAATGATAATAAACTAATAGATATATCTTATTCAATTTTTCAATCAAACCACAACTGTATGACGAACGGGCCAGTGCAAAAAAAGGATATATCTTATTCAATTTTTCAATCAAACCACAACGCCACCGATACAGCGGCAGCGATGTCTACAGATATATCTTATTCAATTTTTCAATCAAACCACAACTTACTATCTTTTATTAATTTTGATAACAAGGATATATCTTATTCAATTTTTCAATCAAACCACAACTAGCTTTAGAGCTTTCTTTAATCGTTCCCTGATATATCTTATTCAATTTTTCAATCAAACCACAACACATTAAAGGTAACCAATTCATTTACATCCGATATATCTTATTCAATTTTTCAATCAAACCACAACAACAAGCTCTGAATAAATTAAATGAACCATGATATATCTTATTCAATTTTTCAATCAAACCACAACATTGCTGGCGTTGTGGTGGAAAAAGTACTTGATATATCTTATTCAATTTTTCAATCAAACCACAACGGTGGAACATTGATAACAAGAATATTAGAAGATATATCTTATTCAATTTTTCAATCAAACCACAACTGGAATTGATTTTTTACTAACTAAATTTTTGATATATCTTATTCAATTTTTCAATCAAACCACAACCATGATGAGCTGACGCATCGTTTTCATGATGATATATCTTATTCAATTTTTCAATCAAACCACAACCTGAGTTCTGCAATGTATTGCTCTTTCGTGATATATCTTATTCAATTTTTCAATCAAACCACAACTGAACTTGTACGACACTATTTTCGACCGTTGATATATCTTATTCAATTTTTCAATCAAACCACAACTCGCCATACCACACATAGACCCATTGATCGGATATATCTTATTCAATTTTTCAATCAAACCACAACTACATCTGGGTACTTCATATGGTTGAACCAGATATATCTTATTCAATTTTTCAATCAAACCACAACAAGCCCATCTCCAACGAAGGTTGGTTCCAGATATATCTTATTCAATTTTTCAATCAAACCACAACAAAACGCCGGTGTGTGTGGCAGGTATAGTAGATATATCTTATTCAATTTTTCAATCAAACCACAACTACCCAAATCACGCATGATCCATTTCACAGATATATCTTATTCAATTTTTCAATCAAACCACAACCAAGACCGTTGTCGGTCTGAAAAATGTACTGATATATCTTATTCAATTTTTCAATCAAACCACAACATCAACAGGCGTAAATGCGCTATCCACTATGATATATCTTATTCAATTTTTCAATCAAACCACAACGCTGCTCCTGTGTTTTGATTCCAAACTATTGATATATCTTATTCAATTTTTCAATCAAACCACAACAAAATCGGTAAAATTCAATGAGGAAGAATAGATATATCTTATTCAATTTTTCAATCAAACCACAACAAGATTAGCCTGAAAGACGCTAAGTGCCTCAGATATATCTTATTCAATTTTTCAATCAAACCACAACATGTAGATTGCAAAGGATTAGGATGTTTTAGATATATCTTATTCAATTTTTCAATCAAACCACAACTTGAAAGACGCTAAGTGCTTCACCGTCAGTGATATATCTTATTCAATTTTTCAATCAAACCACAACTGTTACATAGAACTTGTTGCCGCAAATTGTGATATATCTTATTCAATTTTTCAATCAAACCACAACTCCTTATGATAATCGTGAACGCCGTCCTTAGATATATCTTATTCAATTTTTCAATCAAACCACAACGTCACCTTTATTGGTTCTAAAAATATCACAGATATATCTTATTCAATTTTTCAATCAAACCACAACATCACTATTTGTTCCTAATTGGTATTGAAGATATATCTTATTCAATTTTTCAATCAAACCACAACCATGGTCTTTATATTCCCCTTTTTTAGGAGGCTTTGTGTGATTTTTGATTAAAAAAAATCAAAAATTATACCATAGAAGTGGAATGATTAGGCAAATTTATGCATTCTATTTCAATATGTCAAAGAACCTTAAATATCTTTAAAATATTTCTAATTGTCTTGGCCCTGGTGAAAGCGGAGAAGTTTTAACCCCCCAGAAATTAATAATGTCACCGTATTGTTTATCGGTAATAAGCAGTATGCTCACCTGCCCCTCTTCGGGCACAGCCGATTTCACCCGCTTAACATGTACCTCCGCGCTTTCCTTACTTGCACAATGCCTTGTATATACCGAATATTGCATCATGGTAAACCCATCACGCTCTAATGCTTTTTTAAACAACCTGGCTTTACGCTGTTGTTTTTTGGTGACAACCGGAAGGTCAAAAAATACAAAAACCCACATGACATGATAAGCATTTAACCGTTGTTGTTCCATTTATTTTATATTGCAATTCCCATGCTTTCATCCCTGTCAGGGTTTAAAACCCTGACAGGGCACTTTGATTTTTCTTTACTTCAAAAGAGGATATTCAATCTTTTTCTGTCCTCCTGAAAAACACCGGGCAAGTGAAGCAGTTGTTTGCGAAAGCCCCACCATAAGAGGCCGGGTTATTTTTTCAAAGTGTACATCACGTACCAGCACGTTGAGCAGTTCGGCTTTTATTTCTTTTTCCAGTTCTTGTTGTTCAGGATAATTTTCAACAAGCTGAAAAACCTGTTCGTCAACAAACGGGCGGTAAGGTTCCATAATATCATCGGCCAGGCAATAGGCATTGTACCGGTTGTGGTGATGAATGCCAAAAGTAGGCATTAGTCCGCTGCCTGAAAGCGCCCTTGCTACTGCCGCACGCAGAACGATATACCCGTAATTTAAAAAATTGTTGGGAAACGGGCCGTAACGCTCTCTTGTAAACTTTTCGCCAAATAACCTCGCCCAGTACATTCGGGCTGCCGCACCTTCGCGCCCGGTAGGATCGCCGCTTTTTACTTCTTTTGAAAAAGATTCTATATCTTTCCATTGTTTACCCTGTTTATCCAACAACCTGGCCTGGTTAATTATTTTTGCTTCCACGGTTTGTTTCCACAACTGTTTTTTCAAAGGTTCGCTTACTGACACTTGTTGCCTGAATAACTCTCCCTGTAAATGATTTCCTTCCATCGGGAAAAGCATGGAATGCGGCATGTGCCTGTTATTGCAAAAAATAACTGCAACATTATTGGCAGCCAGCTCATCGAGTAAAGGCAAGCTAATGGTGATTTGTTGATGTTCAAAAACAACAAATCCAAGGTCTTCAACAGGTATTGTTGTTTTATCATCATTCATCCCTGACAGGGTTTGAAACCCTGTCAGGGGTTCAGTTCTATTAACTATAAGCTGTTTGTTTTTAACTGACAAATAGCATGGTGTAGAAAAATATACGGTCCGTTTAAGCATAGTATTATAGTTTTAACATAACCCTGACAGGGTTTAAAACCCTGTCAGGGTTGGGTTTTAACTCACATGTCTATTCCGGTTAGTTCCGGAGGTTGAGTATGACAATAAATAAAATTTTCTCTATCATCAAACCATTCAATAACAATATCTTTCTTAATCAGACTAGTGCTATCAGAAATTATGGCATTATAAGATGAGTACTTCCATTCTTCAGGTTTAGCACATAATCCTGCTTGAACTGGATTATGGTGAATATAATGGACTAATTTATGCAGGTAGTTTTCATCATCTATTGCTTTTCGTTTAAAAGGTCTGTTAAATAGGCCTCCCATGCGGTTTTGTTGAGTATTAAAAGCCTGTGTATAACTATTTAACAGATGAGAAAATTGTTGGCTAAGGAGGTTGGAAATTAGATGTTGCTGTTCGGGCCCTGTCAGGGTTTGAAACCCCGACAGGGCTTTTGTTTTCCTTTCTTCCCTTAAATATTCAACCACTTCCTTTTCACGTTTAATTTCAAGTAAAAAGTGAAAATGATTGGTAAGAAGACAATAACAAAAAGTATGGGCGATAGGATGTATAAAATCCCTATAACGTTTAAGAAAATACCGGTAATTATCATCTGATAAATAAAGTTTTTCGCTACCAACAGCACGGTTGTAAATGTGGTAAGTTGTTTCCGGTTCAAGTATGTCTGTATATTTATTCATAGTTATTCTTGTAACTTTTAGATTACAAATTCCAAACGCTGACAGGGTTTTAAACCCTGTCAGCGTTAAAACTAAAAAACAATGTTCATTTTAGCATTTTGAATGAATTTTATATTACCTAAAATATCTATTCTTACTTTGATTGGATTTAAAGCTTCCCATGCGCTAAAACTTTGTACCCTAACTTCTTCTTCAGGTTTATTTATTGATGAAGCCAAATGAAACCTGAAAGTATAATACATAGAAGAGACTTTTTGTACCCGATATAGATGCTGGCTTAACATTTGGTTTTCAAGTGTGTTAGAGCCAATCGCTTTTATTTCATCTTCACTCATTCCTAATAAAAACATATCGTTTATTTCTAGTGTTGTAACAATTTCTTTCCCATCTTCCGGTAGTTTGTAAATTTCATCACCCTGCAACTTTCTTTCTACCACGGTCCAAAATGTCACAACTTCCTCCTTTATATGATCATCAAAATCTTTATAAATTAAAACATGGTGGTTATTACCGGGGTTTACATATTGATATTCAATTTTTTCATTTAGACTAAAACTTAACTCTTTTAGAACTGCTGCATTTTTTATTACTTTATTGACTTTTACTTTTTTTATTGGAACTTTATCCCTTTTATCATTTGGATTAAATTTATTTAGTTTTTTTTGTCGTTTACCGATATTTTCCAAGTAAAAATCTTTTTCGAATAATATTTGCAAAACTTCATTATTTATTTTACTTCTTAGTTTATTAATTTCCTTATTTTCTTTTTCTTGTAGCTGTTTTGTTTCTAAATTCTTCAATCTTTTTTGTCGTTGTAAAATTTCTTCAAGTATAGTTTTGCTCTCATCAACTTTAAGATTTTCAAAAATTGTTTTGTAAATAACATTTTTTATTTCTTTATCTATTATATCATCAATATAAATTGCTTGTCCCATAGTTCTCATAAATTTTAATTTTTTTATTGGAACTCTTGTTGTATACTGATTTTTAAAACAATATTGTTTTTTTCCATAAAGGGTATCATCATGCAATTGTCCTCTCACGCTATATCCTTTTTTACTTTTTGTAAGGGTTTTATTATTCTTCTTATG
>CAZWGG010000110.1:10263-11050 GCA_964633305.1 uncultured Bacteroidales bacterium | reverse complement strand
AGAAGAAGCCGATAAGCTAAAATCGGCATTTTTAGCTAACATGAGCCATGAAATTCGCACACCAATGAATGCAATTCTTGGGTTTAGTGATTTATTGACAGACCCGTCATTAGAAACATCTGAAATTAATTATTATACAAGCGTTATAAGAGACAGGTGCAATAATCTTCTACAAATAGTAAATGATATACTCGATATCTCAAAAATTGAAGCCAATCAAATTGAATTAAAAGAAACCTTTTTTTCATTAAATGCTTTTCTTGAAGAATTATACGTGATTTATGCCCAAAAATTAATAAACGAACATAAATTCCAGGTTGTTTTAAACTTGTCAAAAGAATTAAATGATAAGGAAAGTTTTTTGTTAGCAGACGAATTGAGATTAAAACAAATTATAGGTAATTTGATTGACAATGCAATTAAATTTACTAAAAAGGGCGAAGTAGAATTTGGGTATAAGCAAGTTGAAAATAACTACCTTCAATTTTTTGTAAAAGATACAGGTATTGGTATACACCCTGATAAACACGAAATAATTTTTGAACGGTTTAGGCAAATAGATGAAACACTAGACAGGGAATATGGAGGTAACGGGCTTGGTCTGGCAATATGTAAAGCTTTTGTGGAATTAATGGAAGGAAAAATTTGGCTCAATTCGGAACTGGATAAAGGTACTACTTTTTACTTTACCATGCCGTTTAAAAAATCGGTAGAGAAAGAGCAAGTCGTTGAAATGGATTCAAAACTAATAAATTACAATTGGAAAGATAAACGTATATTGGTGGTT
>CAZWGG010000110.1:6350-10253 GCA_964633305.1 uncultured Bacteroidales bacterium | reverse complement strand
TATTATTTCGATTGACACAAGCTGAAATAGTTTTTGTACAAAACGGACAAGGAGTAATAGAGTTATTTATGAACGATAGTCGTTTCGATTTGGTGCTTATGGATATTCAACTCCCTGATATCAATGGACTTGAAGTTGCCCGGATGATAAAAGGAATAAATCGCTATGTGCCTGTAATAGCACAAACTGCTTATGCCATGCAAGGCGATGCTGCTAAATGCATCAAAGCAGGATGTAATGATTATGTCTCAAAACCAATTGAGATTACCGATCTTTTTTATAAAATCAACCGTATTTTTAAAAGCAAAACTAAGGCAAAAAGGCAGTGAATGTTTATGATCTATCTGCTTTTCGTTGAGCTTTTTTATAAAGCTTTAAGCAATTAATAAACCTGTAATCTTTAAATTGCGCAAACACGTGAGTATCGCAAATTACTATGAGTCACGCTAACGCAAAAGTTGCGATAGAAAGAGAAGTGTATTATTTGGGCTTGAAGTTATTCCAATATTCCGTCGGGCTTACAATCTTTGTTACCCCAATCTCACGTATATCAAAATCATTCAGATTTCCAGTTATTAGGAAATCTGCTTCCGATTCAATTGCTAATTCAAGAAATTTATTATCGCTTTTATCTTGCAGTTTATCAATCGTCTTTTTAGGAGAATATTTCTCAGCTATCTCTTCAATATAGCCTAATAAAATTTCGGCTTTGGTGTAAAAATTCCTGTACTTTTTGAACTTATTCCTATTTATAACATCAATATATTCTTTTATTACTTTTTTCGAAGCACAAACTAATACAGTGCCTTCAATAATCAACTCATCAATTATCTTACTTGGATTCCATTAGGCGAGATTAAAGCTGAAATAAAAATATTCGTGTCAATGATTATCTTTTGCATTTTTCGACCTGACAGCTTGGATTTCCTTAAATAAGGACAATTATATTTATAATGGTTTAAAGCCAAAAACCAGGATATCATCAGTCTGTTTCCCATTTTCACCCCTCCAATTAACTAAAGCTTTAAGTAAAAATTCATATTGTTTGTTAAAATTTAATTTACTGGCATCAATAAGTAACCGGAGAAAAGCTTTTTTACTGAATTTCATATTTCCCTCACCACCTAATTGTGAATGAAAGCCATCAGAAAAAATATATATAATATCATTATCTATAATTTTAATCTCATGATTTGTGAAACATTCTTCTTTTTTTATAAATAAACCTATAGGCATTTTATCACCCTTTATTTCAATAATTTCTCCATTCCTGATAATAATTATAGGACTGTAAGCGCCGGAATAGTCGAGTTTTTTATTTTCCCTGTCAATTATACAAAGGGCTATATCCATCCCATCTGTCAATTCTCTTGGCCTGTACTCTTTCTGGTGAAGGGAAGATTTCACAAGAAAACGTAAATCATCCAATACCTGGGCAGCATTAACAATGGCCCTGCTACTGATAATTTGTTGCAAAAGCGAAATACCCAGCATACTCATAAATGCACCGGGTACACCATGCCCGGTACAATCTGCAGCGGCCAGGATTATCCTGTTGTCAGGTAATTTTTTTATCCAGTAAAAATCGCCGCTTACAATATCTTTAGGTTGATAAAATAAAATATATGCTGACAGGTATTTTTTAAAGCGGCTAAAAGGCGGGAGTAATGTATTTTGTATTTTTTTCGCGTAATTAATACTATCGGTAATAGCTTTCGATTGTCTTACAATCTTTTTCTGGGAAAGCATTCTTTCCGTGATATCAGAGTCAATAGTAGCAAGATAAGCTATTTCACCTTTTTCACTCAATATTGGGGTAAGAGAGGTTTGTGTCCATATTTCCTTTCCGTCATGAGTAACATTAGCAGCTTCATAAAAAACAGCTTTTTTGGTTTTAATACACTTGTCAAGTGTTTCACGAATATTAGGATTAAAACTGGTTTGAAGTATATTTTTGCCCCTTGCACGAATAAAATCCTCATATTTGTAATTATAAATTCTTGTAAATCCCTGGTTAACCCATAAAACATTTCCAACCGGGTCCATTATCATAATTGCATTCTCTGTTTGTTCAGCAACAATAGAAAGCATTTCCAGTTTTTTTGATTGCAATAGAATTTCTTCTTTTTGTTTAACGATTTCTTTAGTTCTTTCTTCAACCCTTTGCTCGAGTTGTTTTTGATGATTTTCTAATAACTGGTTTTTTTGAATAATTTCTTCTTTCTGGTGTTCGATTTTCTGAAATGCATTAGCATTTTCCAAGGCAATGGTTATATACAAAGCCAGGTTCTGTAAAAGTTTTAATTGATAACTGCTATAAGCATTCTCTTTATAACTTTGAACGGTTAATACCCCAATTTTGTTTTTCTTTAATGTTAGTGGGATATAAATAAATGACCTTCTGCAATTATCGGCTTCGGAAAATAATATTTTTGTAAAATACATACCTTCATTGATCGATGGTTTATTCCGAAAAATTATTTTTTGATTTAAAAAACAATTAACTGACCATGCATTACTGTCATTAAGGGAAGTTGTCCCGATTTTTATTGTTTTCGTATTACAGTTTGTGCCCCAAAAATCAAGATTTCCTGTTAATTTATTATAGATTCCGATGGCAAGGATTGATGCATCAATAAACCTGTTTAAATTCTTATAAACTTTCTGGATAATTAGTTCGGTTTGTAGGCTTGAAATAATATCCTGTCCAATTTTACTTAACAATACAATTCCTTTTAGTGAATTCCTGTTTATTGCTCTTATATTCATAAGATTATTTAAAACACTGCCTCTTTTCAACATCTCGTTCTATTTTTTTGCAAAAATAGGCAAATATTTACCATCCCCTTAATTATATTAGGGTTTGTTCTTAATTTATTTAAGAATACTACTATATGGTCATATTTTTACAGGGTGTAGTTGATTTTATATCTATTTTCATAGATTAAGGACAGAATTTAATTATAATTCCCTTTTTTTCTATTTCCGAACTTGGCTGTTTTACAGTCAACTTTCCTTCCTTAGGAATATGATCGGTAAGACCGTAAAGTACTATTTTGTACTGTAATTGCATAACTTGTTGACTTTATCCATCGATATATCAAACAAATTACTTATGATTTAAAACCTTCCCGCATTGCATACAAAACTTCAATCCGTTGAAATAGGAATCTTTCAAGTGAAACGAGGTAGTTTATAATATTAATCGGAACAGGTAAAATTGAGATTATATACCACTTTTGGGAGTGTCTCAAAACTCTGTGGTTCCCTGATCTTAATCTGTGTAAGCTCTGTGGTAAAAAGTATAAAAAACTGGATCACAGAGAGACAAAGGGAAGTTCCACGAAGGTACACAAAGAAAGAACAAAAAATATTTATCTTTTGATAGCCCCAAAACAGCATAATAACTGATACTCATTAGCTTTGCTTTCACAAACCTAAAAAGTATCAGTGCATAATTATATAACTTTCAAGCCGTCTTATGGGTTAAATTGAATAAATGTTTTATTAATAATATCTATAGCTTCCCTCAATTGTGGTTCATTAATTACTAAAGGAGGGGCAAACCGGATAATATGTTCGTGTGTTGGCTTTGCTAATAATCCGTTCTCTTTCATGGCAACACAAACATCCCATGCAGTTTTGCCACTTGTAGGTTTAATGACAACAGCATTCAATAATCCTTTACCACGTACTAATTCAACCATTTCATATTTGGCTTGGAGTTTTTTCATTTCCTCCCTGAAAATGATCCCTAATTTTTCTGCATTTTCAGCCAGGCCTTCTTCTTTAATAATTGTTAGTGCTGCAATTCCAACTTTTGAAGCAATAGGGTTTCCTCCGTATGTTGATCCATGTTCGCCCGGTTTGATACAAAGCATGATTTCATTGTCACAAAGCACG